>URZD01000065.1 GCA_900552305.1 uncultured Eubacteriales bacterium | reverse complement strand
CTGTCCGTTTGCCTAGGAGCGGCGGCGACGGGTGACTCTCCGATGCTTGCGGGAATTGTGTTCCCGACAGTATACATACCCGCGGATGTCACGGACAGAACGGACGCGGAGATGATTTTCAGGCACGAACTGACGCATTTTCGGCACGGCGATTTGCTTTATAAACAGCTTACGCTTTTTGTGAACGTGATACATTGGTTTAATCCGTTTGCGTATTTATTGAGCGCAAACATGTCGCGTTCGTGCGAGCTTTACTGCGACATGGAAGTGACGCGCGGCATGAGCCGTGCCGAAAAGGAGCGGTATATGGAAACGATTCTGACCCTTGCCGAAAATGCGGCGCAGACAAAAGGAAGACAATGTGGCAATATAATCAAAAAGGAGGAAAACCTATGAAAATGTTTGAAAATTTCTACACTACTTCGATGAGCGAGGGTAAAAAACAGCTTAAAACGAGATTCGACAAAATGCGCCGCGAGGTGAGCGCGGCTGCAAGGCTGGTGTCGCTGATTGCGGCAGTGGTTGTGCTTTGCACCACGGTAATGGCAATGGCGGGAGCGGCGGCAGCCGACAAAAAAACGGCTGATTCTATAGCGGTACTGTATAACGGCGAGGAAAAGGTCATGACAAACAGACCGTTCATCAGCAACAGCGAGGTATATGTACCGCTGCGTGAGGTGCTTAACTGTTGCGGAGTGGCAAACGGGGATATAGCCTATGACAACGGAGCGGTGACGGTTATGTTTCATACACAGCTGCCGGAGGCAGAAACGGTAAGGGCAAGCCTTGAGATTAACCGCAACGGTGTGGCGTTTGATAAGGATTCCGAATACCGTATAATGGGCATAAGCGATGAAAGTCCCGATGCCGATTTGCGGCGTTCGACAACGCATCCCGCTATGCTTGTGGACGGTACTACATATATTCCAGTGGGAATGGTGCTGAGGTTGAAAAACTACTATATTGCAAGAAAATATGACGACAGGGTTTATCTTGATTTGTTAAAGGGACTGGAAATCAGACTTTACGGCGCGGACGGAAAATATGACGCGCTTGTTTCGGCTCCGATAGATGTAAACGGTGCAAACAAATACGCTCCGGAGAGCTATTTTGCGGAAAATGAGCGGGTTGTAATCGGCAAAGCGGCGGATTTTCAGGACGAAAAGTTCGGATATACGCAGATAAACGGCTATTATTTTCCGACTAATACCGTAAAGCGTATAGTTACCGGTGACGGCGGCAAGGTGAAGGCGGTTATACCGTGCGAGAGTTTTCGCCACGAGAGCGTAAACCCGACCGGCGGCGGTACGTCACTGTGGGAAAGCGTGATAAGGGATAGAGAGGATTCAATGTTTGAAAAGCGCGGCGGGTTTAATGTTTTTATGAACGAAAAGGCAGTTCACGAAAACGGCGAAGAGTATAACCGATGCGTGGATTACTGCTTTATAGATTATCGATATATGGTAAGATAGGAATTTATTTTAGGCGCTGCTTTTTGGGAAAACTTCTCATAAATATACAAAAGCGACTGCAATTTTAAAATTGCAGTCGCTTTTGCGCCTTTGCGCGGAGCGCGCGGTTTTTGTATTCACGGTAAGCGATTTATCCGATTATTCCGCGTTATCATGCTGCTTATGCGAATTATTGCGGTAGGCGGAGGGCATGACTCCGACCGTCTTTTTGAATACCATACTGAAATGCTGCGGGTTTTTGTAGCCGACCGCGTTTGCAATTTCATAGATACTGGCGGAGGTTTCGGAAAGCAGCTTTTTTGATATATCAATTCTGACCTGTATGATATAATTTTTGATTGTTTCACCTGTTTCTTTGCTGAATATATTGCTCAGATAGTTGGGCGAATGATAGAAATGCTCCGCAATCTCGTTGAGTGAGGTTGAGGGATTGGCTTTTATATATTTCTGGATGTCCTCGGTCAGGTCGCGGTTTTTGTTGTTTCTGTTAAAGCTGATGTGCGAAATGGTGACGTCCACAATATCGGAAATATACTTTTCAAGGCTGTCAATGGTGTTGTACTGCTTGATAAGCTGCCATATGTTCGTTTTGTCAAACAGGTTGTCGGGGTTTTGCCCGCACTGGATAAGACACATGGACAGCCGTACAAAAAGCTCGTTGCATATCCGCTGCACCGTTGAAATCGGCTCACGGTTGCTGCGGAACGAGTTGAACAGCTTTTTTACCGAAACCATTGCGGAGTTGTAGTCGCCGACCTTTATGTGATTCAAAAAGCCCTCGTCATAGAATTTGAAGTAGTCCGCGGAGTTCTGCTGCGGCTCCACGTCGGAGATACAGATAACCGTGCCGAAGCCGAGGTAGAAGCTGTAGTTGAGTGCGTCCGCCGCACCGCTGTAGGAGTACGCGGCGTCTTTAAGCGAGTCCACACACTTGCCCACGCCTATTACAAATCTGACATCACCTGAAAAGCTGAGGAAGTCCGATACCGAATCCATGATGCCGAGAATTTCACTGTTTGCCGCGCTGTCCGGGGTATCTGCCGTGTGAATAAACAGAAATGTCATGGTATAAATATCAAAAAACGGAACAATGTCGCGGTGGTATTTTGTAACGATTTTCAGCACCTTTAGAAAAAGTCCGTAGTTGGTGTTAAAGCTGTCCTTTGCCTTGGGAGTGTCAAGGGAGATGACCGCCGCGGTGTATTTTGCGCCCGGGTCAAGAGTGCCGAATACGGAAAAAAGCTCGTTGTCCGCCGCAAAATCCGTACCCGCCGAGTTAAAGAAGTAACTGCGAAGAAAATATTTGCAGCTTTCAAGCTGTCTTGAAACATTCTCCAGACGGAGCGTCTTGCTACGCTCCGCTTCTATTTCCTTGATTGCGGTGCTGACAGCGTCGATTAGGGTTATATCCTCAAACGGCTTTAAAATATATTCGCAGATACCGAGCGACACGGATTCCTGTACATATTCAAATTTTGTGTACGCGGTCAGTATGATTATTTTTGTGTCCGGAAGAATGTCGGAAATGTCATTGGCAAGCTCCAGACCGTTTTTTTTCGGCATCTCTATATCGGAAATAATGATGTCCGGACGGGTGTCGCGCGCAAGAGAGAGCGCCTCATCGCCGTTTTCCGCAACCGCACATATTTCTGCGCCAATCGCTTGCCAGTCAATATTTTTCAGGTTTTCTCTGCACAAAAATTCGTCCTCAGCTATAAGCAGCTTCATGATTTGTCATCGCCTCCTATTATTCTTTTTGGTTTTGCCTCGTCAGCGTTCTTTACCGCCTTTATCGTAATTCGTACCGTGATTCCCTCGTCCTCGTTCGGATAGTAGTAAAGACCGTATTCATCGCCGAAGTACAGCTTGATACGCTGTGAAATGTTGTGTATGCCGTATTTTTCAATAGGCTCGTTAAGGTCAAACGATTTATTCACATATTTATTCATATGCTCAAAATTAAGCGTGTAGTTGCCGATACCGTTGTCGCTGACAGTGATGACTATGCGCTCCCCTTCGCGTTCGGCGCGGATTGTAACAAGCCCCTGATAATCTATATCCTTAAACGCATGATAGATGCAGTTTTCGACAAGCGGCTGGAGAGTCAGCTTGCAAATCAGATATTTGCGAACCTCCGCATCGGCAATAATTTTTACGTCAAATCTGTTACCGTAGCGGATTTTTTGAAGGTATACATAGCTCATTACCTGGTCAAGCTCGTTGTCGATGGTTATCATTTCGGAGCCGTTGTTGAGCGAGTGCATAAAAAACCGCGACAGGGCAACGGTCATTTTTTCTATATCCTTTGCGCCGCAGCTCTTGGAGAGCGCGGTAATCGAGTTGAGCGTATTATAAAGGAAGTGCGGCGTAATCTGCGCCTGCAGCGCCTTAAGCTCCGCCATCTTTCTGACCTCAGTTTCTCGGTTGACTTTTTCGATAAGCTCTATGATTGTGGTGTTCATGGAGTTAAAGGAGTCAAACAGAAGTCCGATTTCGTCCGTGGAGTTTGACTTTAGCGTGTTGTTATGCTCGATATTATAGTTTTTCATACGCTTTGAAAGAACGGAAAGCGGTCTTGTGATAAGCGACGAGATAAACAGAATCAAAGCAAGTGAGAACAAAAACAGCAGTATTCCGGTTGTCAGAATTGCGGCCGCAATAGTGTCCTGAGCCGTGCTGAACTCGTTTATTTTTACCGTTCCTATAATGTACATACCCGTGTTGTAAAGCGGATAGCTTTTCACAAGCCACTTTTTATGGTCAAGGTCGATTGTTCGGGTTTCTATGCTATCGCTGTTCAGCATCTCGTTAAAAATGACATAGTTGTTTACAAGCCGCTCGCCAAGCTTTGAACCGCTGCTGTTCACAAGATGATCCGATGAACACAGAAACATTTTTCCCGTGTCGGCAAGGGTGATATTGTCAAGATATTCGGTAAAATTTCGCATATCTATGTTGGATTTAAGCACGGCAACCGCTTTTTGCGTGTTTACGTCATGAATGAGCTTTGACGCGACTATGTACGAATTGTTTGATGCCTGCGCGTCGCGTATAAGCCATCTTGTTGTGTTTCCGGCGCTTAGCATGGAGTTATACCACGAATCGTTGCGCAGCTGCCTGTCGGAGAAAACGAGCCGCGTAGAATTGATTTGCGGATAGTCGCTGCGATTGATGACGTAAAGTTCAGAACGCAGAATTTTACTCTGAAATATATCAATTTCACAGAGCGCGTTTTCAAGAATACGTACATCGTCAATCGGGTTGCCGGTGTGCGTTTCCGAAAGAACGCTCTGAACGGATTCCTTGGTCTGAAACGCAAGAAGGCTTGAATTTATGTCGTCAATCTGGGTCTTTATGTGCTGCGCTGCTGAATCCATGACCTGCTTGACGTTGCGCTCCGCAAGATGCGTTACAACCTTGTTGGAGCTGACGAAAATCAGCACGGAAAAAATTATAACGGTGAGCATAACTACAAAGACGCAGGAAATGGCAAGTTTTAGCTTTATAGAAAGATTTTTATAGTATTTCATGGCAAATCTCCGTTGTACATTGGTTAATTTCAATTATAGCATACTTTTTTCAAAAATTAAATAGCAAACTTAATTTATCGTAAGTTTTCAAACAAATCGTAAGTTTTCGGTGTTGATAATTTCAAAAAAATTTGTTAAAATAGTATAAAACATGAAAAAGGCGGCGAAAACGCTTATGAATATTAAAAAACTTATTGCTATCCTTACAGCGGCGCTGATTGCGGTCACGGCTGTCGGCTGCGGCAGGGTAACGGAGGAGGACACCGCAAAGCAGGGCGAACGGCTTGTTATAGCGTTTCGCCGCGACAACACGGGGACAATTAAGAAAATACTGGAGCGGTTTGCGGACAGCCGCGGAATATCCGTAAAGCTTATGGAGCTTTCTGACAGAAGCGCGGAGAATCACCGCATTTTAAGCTCTGTACTTGCGGGGAACGAGGTCACGGTCGATGTCATGATTGTCGAGGATATTCTGATGAAGGAATTTGTCGCGGTGGGTTACCTTAAACCGCTTGACAAGTCTGTCAGCCTTGACGCGGCGCAGTATCCGAGCCGTTTTTCGGATATTATTTACGATAAGAAAACCCTTTACGGAGTCCCGTTCGAGCTGGACGCGGGCGTAATGTTTTACCGCAGCGACATAACAGACGGAACGCTGAACTATATGCAGCTTTTGGATATGCCGTCGTTGAGCTACTCAATCCAGGGCGTGGATGATGAGGAAATGGTCTGCGTGGTGCAGGAGTGCGTGCGGCTCGCGGGCGGAGTGCGCGAGGGAGTACAGCTTTATAAAGAGCTGGTCGAAAATTCGGAATATGCGTCCGATAATTACCTGACCGACTTTAAAAGCGGAAATGCGGCGTATGCGCGTTCATGGACAAGCTCGAACAGGCTTGTGCAGGATAACTTCGGCGTAGTCAGGGGCAAGGTCAAAACAAAGCTGCCGATAAAGGACGGAAGGGTGTATTCAACCGCAAGGGCCTATTGTGTGACGGTGAACAAATGCCTTGACCGCGACAAAAACGCCGATACAAATGCCCTGCTTGAATATCTGCTGCGCGATGATGTTCAGCTGGAGCTTGTAAAGGGTTTGGGAACGCTTCCTATTAAATACAGCTATTACGACAATCCAATGGTACGCGACTATAACGAGTATAACGAGGAAATCGCGGGTCGGCTTGACGAGCTGAACTACCGCGCCGCGGACAAAAGCTATTTCAGGTATTCCGATGCCGCACAAAAGGCGGTCAGAGAATATATAGACGGCAGCGGCACACTCGACGACGCGGCAGCCGCAATGCAGAAAACTATGGAAACTGATTAACCTAACACAATTTTGCATAAAAATCCGACTGTAAAATTTCAGATAAAAAACCAAAAACTGTATCTTGTTTTTTGTAAGAGATACAGTTTTTTTAATGCGATTTTAGTAAAACATCGTAAGTTTTCAAACAAATCGTAAGTTTTCCATGTTGAAATTGCACAGATTAATTGTTATCATATTATTAAGAAGGTATTAAAAAAATGTGACGGCAAAGGATGATGTGAATTATGAACACTGTTAAAACAAAGGTGGGGACAAAGGGACGAAAGCGGCAAAGCGAGCTTGTGTTGAAAAAACAACTGCCGCTGCTTACAATGATGCTTCCAGGTGCGGTTCTGACCTTTATGTTTGCATATATGCCGATTTTCGGTATAATTCTGGCGTTTAAAAAAATCAATCTGCGGTTGGGAATACTCGGCAGCCCGTGGTACGGACTGAAGAACTTTTCGTATCTGTTCAAATCCAACGATTTGTGGATTATGCTTAGAAACACAATCGGATACAACCTGATATTCATTTTCTTCGGTATGGTTTTGGGCGTTACGCTTGCGATTCTGTTGAGCCTGATGCGCCAAAAGCTCGCGTCAAAAACGTATCAGACGATATTTATTATGCCGCACTTTTTGTCAATGATTATTGTCAGCTATATTGTGCTTGCATTCCTAAACATGGAAAACGGCTTTGTCAATAAATACATAATGCCGTTTTTCGGACGCGACGCGGTGAATTGGTACGTTGATAAAAAGCCGTGGCCGTTCCTTCTGGTGTTTGTTTACTTCTGGAAGGAGCTGGGATTCGGCTGCATAATCTATCTTTCGTCAATCGCGGGTATCGATACGCAGCTTTACGAGGCGGCGGCAATAGACGGCGCGAACGTAAGACAGCAGATAACAAAGATAACCCTGCCGATGCTTAAAACAATTATTGCAATTCAGATAATATTGGGCGTGGGCGGTATACTCGGCGGCGACTTCGGTCTTTTTTATCAGGTGCCGATGGACTCCGGATCGCTGAGCAATGTGACAACGACGATTCCGGTATATGTGTACAAGAACATTTCAAAGGGCGGTCCGTCATCGCTCGGCACAGCGTCTGCAACCGCGTTTATACAGTCGGTGGTCGGATGTATTCTTGTTCTTACGACAAATCTTATCGCGGGCAAAATTGACAGCGAAAGCTCACTGTTTTAGAAAGGAGAGGAGAGAATCTTATGACAGCAGGAAAGAAAACCAATATAGTATTACATATAATTTTCTTTATAATGGCGATGTGCTGCCTGTTTCCGCTGGTGCTTGTGCTTAGTATCTCGCTCAGCAGCAACAGCTCGCTTATGCAGTACGGCTATTCCATTATACCGCACGAATTCAGTACCGAGGCTTATAGCTATATATTTGAAACTCCGATTACAATCGTTAGGGCATACGGAGTTACAATCTTTAATACGGTAGTCGGCACGGCTCTTTCCACACTGGTTATTGCGCTTTATGCCTATCCGCTTTCAAGAAACGACTTTAAGTGGAAAAAACACTTTACCTATTATATATTGGTAACGATGCTTTTTTCGGGCGGTACCGTTTCGTGGTACATCGTTTGCACAACCGTTTTAAAGCTTTCGAACACCGTTTGGGCAATGATACTGCCGTATCTGATGAACGCGTGGTATGTAATTATAATGAGGACTTTCTTTAAATCAAACGTCCCCGTTTCCATAATCGAATCCGGCGAGCTTGACGGCGCAAACGAGTATATAATCTTTTTCAGACTGGTTATTCCGATTTCGCTGCCGGGCATTGCGACAATAGCGCTGTTTCAGGCGTTGTCGTACTGGAACGACTGGTGGCTGCCGATAATGTTTATTGTAAAGCCGGAACTTTATAACCTTCAGTTCCTTCTTCAAAGGATGATGCAGAATATTCAGCAGCTGAATGAAAACTCAAAATACATGGCAAATGCCGCGGAGGAAATGATGAAGCTGCCGACAGAGGGCGCAAGAATGGCTCTGTGCGTGGTGGCTATGGGACCGATACTTGTTGTTTATCCCTTCTTCCAGAAATACTTTATTCAGGGTCTTACCGTAGGCTCGGTTAAGGGCTAAAACGTAAAAATAAAACACGCCGCAAACAGCGGCGGGCAAAGGGGGTACCCCCTTTGCAGTATATCAGTATGATATACTGCAAAAGTTCTTTAAGTAAAAAATTAAAAAATATATAAAAAAGGTGGTTTTGGTATGAAGAAATGGATTGCAGCAGCGGTTGCGGCAGCAATGTCCGTGACAATGCTCGCGGGCTGCGGCACAAAGGGTGGCAGCAAGGTAGCTGACGAGGACATGAACACCTGTCCCAAGGATGCTTATGAGATTAACTGGTATCTTATGGTCGATCCGCAGAACGATGTTCACAGCGTTGAGGAAAAAATGAACGAATACCTCAAAGATAAGCTGAACGTCACGGTAAAGCTCAACTGTCTTTCAAGCGCGCAGTACAGTCAGAAGCTTAGTACGATGATAAACGCAAACGAGTATTTTGACCTGTGCTTTGCGGCAAGATGGATGCTTGATTATGTCGGCAACTCAAGAGCGGGCGCGTTTTTTAAACTTGACGATTACCTTGATACATATCTTAAGGGCATTGCGGACGAGTACGGCCGCGAAAATCTTGAATATGCGAAGGTTGACGGCGGACTGTACGCACTTCCCGTTTATAAGGAAATGGTTACGCAGTACGGCTGGATTTACCGCAAGGACATCGCCGACAAGTACGGTATCGACATGAACAAGTATAAGTCGTTCGAGGAGCTTGAGCCGGTACTGAAAACAATTAAGGAAAAAGAGCCGGACATCAAGTACCCGATTGACTGGGCAACGGACATGACACCGGCAAGCAAATTCGGTCAGGAAAATTACATAGTTGAGTCATTTTTGTTCAGAGACGGCACAAAGGACGCCGGAAAATCGGTAAATCCGTATTCAACGGAAGGCTATTTAAAGGCTTGCCAAACAGCGCGCGACTTTTATAACAAGGGTTATGTAAGACCCGACGTTTTGACCGCAACAGACCAGCTGCAGAGAATGAAAGAAGGCAAAACCTTTGTAATGATGCAGCCGGTTAAGCCGGGCAAGGCAAAGGAGCTGTTCAAGAACACGGCATACGACTTTGACCAGACCGAGATAACCGAGCTGTTCAAGAACACGGCATACGACTTTGACCAGACCGAGATAACCGAGCCTACGCTTGACTATCTTGCGGGAACAGGCTCTATGCAGGCAATCTCGGCGTCGAGCAAAAACCCTGTCCGCGTAATGAGATTTTTAAACCTTCTCAATACGGACAGATACCTCAAAAACCTTGTGGTACACGGTATAGAGGGTAAGCACTACGAGAGAATAGACGACAAGACGGTAAAGGCAATTCCCGGCTCGGGTTACGACCTTTACAGTAACTCGTGGGCAATAGGAAACGTGTTCCTTGACGACCTTCTTGATACAGAGGACCCGAACAAGCTGACCGACCTTAAAGCATACAACGACCGCGCAAAAACAAGCAAGCTCGATAACGCGATTTTAAGTTTCTGTCTTAAAGAGGACGATGAGCGCACAAGAGTTCGCAGCGAAATTGACACAGTAACGGGCAAATACACAAAGCAGATTGTAACGGGTGCGGTAGATCCGGAGCCGATTATAAAGGAAATGAACGAACAGCTTAAAAAGATCGGCATAGACGATTATATCAAGAGCATTCAGGAGGAATTTGACGAATACTACAAGGCGCAGCAGTAAAAGCTGCAAAAGAGCATAAAAACTGTGTATATCCGCACAGCGGCGAAGATTGTCAGAGCCTTACCGCAAAGCGGCACGCTTTGACGCGACAGGCTCACGTGTGCCGCGCGGTACGAATAAAACGTGCCGCGCGTACGGCACACGGTCATCCCCGACAGACCTCGGACGCTGCGGTTATATAAAAAATTGAGCAGGATGCAAAAAGCGCTCGTAATTACGGCAATGCCACGACTTTTGATTAAGTACACATTGCGTTTTGCATATGCTCACAAAAAAGAAAAGGAGCGTTGGTTATGAAAAAAAGATTAGGTATTTTAGCGCTTGCGGCTACACTCATTGTACAGTCGGCGGCATTTGTTCCAACCTTTGCGGAAGATACGGCAGCCGA
>URZD01000064.1 GCA_900552305.1 uncultured Eubacteriales bacterium | reverse complement strand
GGAGCCGATAACAAGCGGCTCGCCCGGATAGGGTATATAGGTGTCAATTCGATAATCGGGCGGGTTTTCGCGGATTATGCCGAGGTATATGTCATTTATCTTTCGCCATGTTTCCGCATCCACAATCCCGGTTACCGGCAAGCCGTACGTTTTCTGAAACGCCTCGGTCGACTGCCGCGTAGCATTCCCGAAAATGCCGTCAATGTCAAGCGGCGGTATCTGATTGTTGAAAAGCGAAATATATGATAAATAATACTGTATGATTCTTACCGAAGTGCCGATGTCGCCCTCGCGCACGCTCTCGTCAAGCTCGGTCGGCACATCCTGTATTTTAATTCCCTCTGAATTAAGCTCCGCAAGCTTTAACACTGCCGTATAGATATAGCTTATTTTATACCATGTAGCCTTTCCCACAATTCCGTCTTCAAGCAGGTTAAACGTCCTCTGGAACGCCCGCACCGCCTCCTGGGTTTCCACTCCGAAGGTTCCGTCAGGCTGACTTATCCGCGGAATAAGCGGATAGTCCCTTGAAATTGCGTTAAGCTGCTGCTGAATTAGCCGCACCTCACCGCCCGAGCTGCCTATCCGCAGCGGAATACCCGGATAGCTCTCGCGCATATCCTGAATCGGCGCGTCGCGCACAATCTCTATGTCGTCCCCGTAGTAATATCGCAGTATATCATAGGGAACATACCCCTGCTTTGCAAGGTCAACGCTCCCCCACTGCGAAAGTCCGCTGCACTGCACGTTTCTGCCGTCACAGAACGCGGTAAAAAGCGGCTCCACATTCCCCGCCCGCCGCACATAGTTATTGAAGATTTCGTCAACAATGCGGCTTATGTTCTCAAAAATGTCACGGTTTTTCACAAACGCCTGGTCATACGCAGTTGAGTTTGTTATATCAAAATCATAGCCGCGGGAACGGTACCACTCGGTATAGACGCGGTTAAGCGCGTACGAAATCTGCGCATACACATTTGCTCTTATCGCGTTTTCCGGCCATGTCGGATAAATCTCACTGGATGCAACATTCTTTATATACGCGGGAAATCTCACCGTCACATTCTCTGCCGCCGCATCGGGCGCGCCAAGGTGTACTGTTATATTCTGCGGAATAAACGGCCTTCCTATCATATCATTCCCCCTCCTCCGTTTCCGGCAAAAGGGCATCCGGCTCGGTTTCCGTATCCGTCATAACCTCGTCGCTTTTTATTCCGAACGGCAGCGCCTGAAGCGCGACCGGCTGAATTGACGTCCTTCCCGCAAATACCGGCACACCCATATTTTCGGTTGTGTAATAGCCGTCCTTTTCCACCCGCACGTTATACTTGCTGTACACATTGCTGTTTCCCGGCGAGAGCGAATTCTGCGCGGGCGGCGCGGGCAGCGATATGCGCTCCGTGTTTCCGCTTGCGTCCGTCATCATTACGCGTATGATTTCCTCACCCGAATCGGTATCGCGGCTGACCGTGACTTTTGCCCCTTCAATCGGTATTGCACGGTTTGCAACCGTTACGCTGACCGTAAGGCTGCCCCTGTCCGTATATGTACTCTCCATACCCATTAAAAACACTCCTTTTTTGAAATACTATCATAATATTATATTCACGGCAAAGATTTTGTTTACAGTAAATACATTTTAAAAAATTTTCGGGGCATAATGAAAAATATAACAGATACGGACATTGTTCGTTTTGGGAAAAGTTTTATATCCCAACATAAGGAGGCATCGCATTGCTTATAACATTCATACGCACCATAATAATGTATTTTTTTGTTGTTCTTACTCTGCGGCTGATCGGCAAACGCCAGATAGGCGAGCTTGAACCGTCGGAGCTTGTCGTGACAATAGTAATTTCGGAGGTTGCGTCACTTCCTATCCAGGACACCTCGCAGCCGATTGCAAACAGCCTTATAGCGATTTTTCTGCTGCTGATACTGGAGGTCATAATATCGTTCAGCGCATACAAAAGCTTTGGCGCACGCAAATTTTTTTACGGCAAGCCGAGCGTGTTCTATGAAAAAGGACACATCAACCAGAGCGAGATGGAAAAACAGCGTTTTAACATAAACGACCTTATGGAGGTTGTGCGCAACAACGGCGCGGTCAGCCTTGACGAGGTTGAATATGTCATTATGGAGACAAACGGCAATGTAAGCGTTATACCCAACGAGAAAAACAAGCCGCTGACCGCCGGTGACATGAATATAAACGCGGAGCCGCCGCAAATCAGCTATGTTATTATTGACAATGGAAAGGTCAACCGCAGCAACCTAAAACGCCTCGGCTACAATGACGACTGGCTTGACAGGCAGCTTGACGCACAGCGGCAAAAGCTCTCCAATGTTTTCTGCATGACCGCCGACCGCAGCGGCACAATCGTCATGATACCCATATCAAAAAAGAAAGGCAGTGATAAATAATGCGCGTTTTTGTTATTTCTCTTGTTTTACTTATAATTATGGGCAGCTTTATCGGTATACACGCATATGTTATGCAGCACATGACGGGCGAAATAAGCGACAAATGTGAAGGGATAGACGAGCTTGCACACGCCGGGCAGTGGGACGAAATTCTTGACCGCCTTGATGAAGTTCACGATATTTGGGAGGACCACAGGATGTGGGCATCGCTCACTATCAGCACAAAGGAAATTGAGCAAATAGAGATTTCACTTAAACAGAGTACGGAATACGCCAAGCTGGGCGAAAAATCCGATTTTATGGGCGAATATATTATGTTTTCCATGCTTGTGGATCACATTCCGCACCAGGAGGGCTTTCACATTGAGGAAATACTCTAATGCTCCGCTTTTGGGCAGGTTAGCCGCACAAAATCCTTCTTAAACGCCTTTGTGCGCAGTAATGCCAACAGCCTTATTGCACAGTGACTCAAACGGTCTTACCGCGCGAAATGCAAACGGTCTTATAACGCAGAAACGCAGCGGAGCCTTTCCGCCTATTAACGCTACCGCCGTTGCCACCGAGCAAGCCGGCAATTCCGCTTTTGTTTTCATGTTGATTCCCTCCTTATATTATTTGGTAGGGTCAAACAGACACACCTGTTTATATATTTTAACTCTCGTTAAAACCTTGATTTTTGGGAAGTTTCACGATTTTTGTATAAAAATATAGCAATAACCTCCCTTTTGCTGTATAATTGAGTTGCTAACACTACAATTAAGTGAACAGTCCAAAAGGAGACTATTGCTATGAACTCTATTATACACTATTTACTTGTACAAAATCAATTCCTTTTGCAAATAATTTCATTTCTTTTTAAATTTATCTGCAAATTTATACTTCTCAGGCAATTTGCTTTTGATGATTCGTATTCGCCCGAATATCAAAAATTTAAAACCGACAAACCTCCGCGCATCATAAAGCACGAAGTATGGCATTACTCCGATTACATACCTTACACCAAAGCGAGATACGGACGCTGTTTCCCGCTCAATCACCGGTTACAGAGTTTCCGATAACCGCGGTGTCGGTGCTTGTATTTTAGCTATGCGTATGGCTTTTAAGAATATTGTGAAGCCCCCAAAAACATTTAAGTTTATCGCTGATGGATCCCCTGCTTATCCGTTGGTTGCACAACAGTTTGCCTTAAACAAGGATAATCCTCTCAATTTTGATATTACTTACCAACATATGTATACAATCCGGACATACTTCACCCTCTATTATTTCTACTCCTTTCCATCGGCATAGTTGTCTCAATATTTCTCGTATTTCTAATCTTTTTTCCTGATAAAATATTTTTCGTCTGTATTTTGGGGCAAATACTATGTGATACCTGCAATTCCATTTTGTATGTGCTAAATTATTTACGTCTATGTTTTCTTTTTTCATAGATAAATTACTCCTATGTGTTTTTTATTTTTGTCCGGCAGGTCATCTTTATTATAACACATAGGAGGAATTTTTGTTCATCGGTTAACCTTTTTTTAACCACACGACTATCGCGTGGTTTTCTTATATAACAAAAAGGCTTTCCGTTATTTTGAATACGGAAAACCTTTGTACTTTTTTATATTTCCTTTTTATCCTCTCAGCGCAATAGGTACATATTTCACACTGTCCGCCACGGATTTGTAGGCGGGGCGGATAATCTTGTTTGCGTTGATGATTTCCTCGATTCGGTGCGCACTCCAGCCGGCAACACGCGCGATTGCAAAAATCGGTGTGTACAGCTCCTCCGGAAGGTTGAGCATGGAATAAACAAAGCCGCTGTAAAAGTCTATATTCGCGCTGACACCCTTATAGATTTTGCGCTTTTCGCCGATTACCTCGGGCGCAAGCGTTGCTATTTTGTTATAAAGCTCAAATTCCTTTGTAAGTCCCTTTTCCTGAGAGAGCAGACCCACATGACGTTTAAGAATCTCCGAACGCGGGTCGGAAAGCGAGTACACAGCGTGACCCATTCCGTATATAAGTCCGGAGCGGTCGAAAGCCTCCTTGTTAAGCAGCTTGGCAAGGTAGGCGCGGATTTCGTCATCGTCCTTCCAGTCGTGAACGTGCTTTTTAATGTCATCAAACATGAGCTTAACCTTAATGTTCGCGCCGCCGTGTTTGGGTCCCTTCAGCGAGCAGAGTGACGCGGCAGTGGATGAATAGGTGTCTGTACCCGACGAGGTTACAACGTGTGTTGTAAAGGTCGAGTTGTTACCGCCGCCGTGCTCGGCATGAAGAACAAGCGCGATGTCAAGGATTTTTGCCTCCAGCTCGGTAAATTTCTTATCCGGGCGCAGCAGGCGCAGAATGTTCTCCGCAGTCGAAAGCGACGGCGAGGGATTGTGAATATACAGGCTTTTGCCTCTTATATAATGCCTGTAGGAGTTATACGCGTACACCGAGAGCAGCGGGAAATTCGCAATAAGCTGAATACACTGGCGGAGTACGTTGGGAATACTTGAATCGTTTGCATTTTTGTCATATGAATAAAGCGTAAGCACGCTTCTTGCAAGCGAGTTCATTATATCGGGATTCGGCGCCTTCATTATGACGTCACGCGTAAAGTTGCGCGGCAGGGTGCGATATTCGCAGAGCATATGCGTAAACCCGTCAAGCTCCGCCGCGGTCGGCAGAGTGCCGAAAAGGAGCAGATACACCGTTTCCTCAAAGCCGAATCTTCCGTCAGCCTCAAAGCCGCGGACAAGCTCGGAAACGTCCACGCCCCTGTAGTAAAGCTCGCCTTCGCACGGCACGGTTTTGCCGTCAACCTCCTTTGAAGAAATAATAGTTGATATTTCGGTAAGTCCGGCGACAACACCCTTGCCGTCAATGTCGCGCAGACCGCGTTTTACCTGATGAATGTCGTAAAGGGACGGGTCGATTTTGCTGCTTGCGACACATTTGTCGGCAAGTGAATATATTTCCGGTGATATTGTTGAATAATTCCGTACAGACATTATTTCGCCTCCAATCATAATTTTGTTATATATAAATTTTAGCATTTTTTGCCGAAATCGTCAATTTGTTTTGTCCAAAGTTAACACTTTTTTAACAACTTAATTTTTCGCCATGCAAGACAGAGGGCAAACGAAAGCGTATAAACGACCGCGGCGCGGATAACCAGTCTTTGCGATATTGAGGTTATTCCCAAAACGGTCATATCGTGGTTGACCTCGAATATAATCAGCGAATGAATAAGGTAAACATAGTATGTGACCGCCGCGAGCTTTTGAATTACGGCGGATTCCCCGCGCGGCATAATCGCAAGATACATAAGCGATGCAAAAATGCTGAACAGGAGCTTTACAACCTCGGTGAAAAACGAGCCGTAAAGACCCATAAATTCCGCATATGCCATACCGATATAAAGCACGGTAAAGCACGCGCCGAGGGCAACGAGCGGAACTCGCAGCCGCTTTGCCGAGGCGGTAAAGCGTTCGTAATTCAGTCCGATTGCTCCGCCTATAATCCAGTATACAAGATAGCTTGTAAAAACCTTGTCGGAATGTGTAAAGTCGCGCAGAAGATACTGCGAAAGTACGGTAACAAGCGTCGCCGCAAGGATTGCGGGCAGCGGCGGTATGCGTTTGAGCAAGCGCAGCCAAAGCGGAAATGTGATGTAAAGCTGCATAATTATAATCACAAAGTAAAACGGTGACGCGATATTGCCGAGCAACAGATATGACGCCATATCCTTTATGCTGAACGGAAAATATCTGAGCCTGAACACAAAATAGAGGTAGTAAGCCGCAACCCAAAACAAAAACGGAAGGTATATTTTGGTAAGCCGCGTTTTTATAAACGGCAAATAGTCAAAGCGGCGATCTTTATGCTTGCGAAACAGCTTTATACCGCTTGACATAATGAATGCGGGTACGACAAAGGTTGCCGCGCGCGACACAAAAAAGGACGCAGCAGACAAAAATGTTCCCTTTATATAGCCGCTTATGCACTCTGACATAACATGGATAAGTATGACAAGCAGGCAGAGAAAAACCTCATAGTACGATATTTCATTAAGTTTTTTCATGGCTTACAGGTAGAATTAACACCCGCGTTTTGCGGCGGGTTTTAATCTGCACTCCTTTCGTGATATATGAATATCGGAATCCGAATTTTGCCTATTCGTTGATATTGATATTCACTCCGTTTACGCTGACGCCCTCTGCAGCGCGTATCATTATATATTTGACCCCGCCGATTACCTGAGTAGATACAAGGTCGCGCCGCTCCGGGTTGACCTTGATTGTGACGTCGGGGGTCTTTACCTCAAACTGCTTTACGTTTACAATGTTTTTTGGTGTAACCTCGGCGCTTTTGCCAAAGCCCTCGTCAAACCGTTCCTCAAAACCGCTGATTTTTTCCTCGTCAACGCCGCAGCCTTCAAGCACTGTTTTGAGCGCATTGCAGGAAAGCGTCAGCGGCTCGGGGTCTTTGGATTCCTTGTGCAGCTGCACCATTTCGGAAATCTGCTCGTGTACAGAGCGGACTGTTTCAAAATCACATTCGCTGCCGAGCGTTTCGGCAAGACAGTGGTCAAAGGTTTCCTTTTGCTCTGCGACAGCCATAGGCAGCTCAACATTGAATATGCCCGAAACAAAGTCAGATTGAATATCCGCAATGTTCCTTGTGTAATACAGCGCGTTGTAGATGTTGGTTGCGCGGTCGTCAAAGGTCGGGAACAAAAAGCCTATTTCCGGATTGGATAAAACCGAGTTTATGTCCACAGAATGGAAGGAGCTGTCATAATCGCGGAAGGTCAGCGCGGGCGTGAGCGCCTTTATGGGGCAGACGCTGCACACTATGTACGAAAATACGTCTGTAGATTCGTTCTTTTCGCCGTCCGAGGTATAGCTGAAAACGTCATAGGTATCGAGGGCGAGCAGAATCGCATAGCTGCCGTCAAGGTGTACGTTTTCTTTGACCCTCTCAAAAAAGGTTTTTACCGCGTTATCATCGCGCAGCTCTGATTTGAGAAGTGCCATAAGCAGTCCGTGTTCCTCGCTCGATACGACCTGTTCGGTGCGGAATACGATGTCTATAAGGTTTGTGCCAAGACCTCCGGAAAGAGATTTTTTCATAACCGAAAGCAGCTTTTCGCTTTCCTCGACCGAGCAGAGCGACATCTGCTGGTAAAACTCGGCGGTGATTTCGCGGTTTTCGCCGACAATGCAGCCGCGTATGCCGAGAATATTGTTTTTATCGGGGCGGAATCGCCTTCTGATTTCGCGCAGTTCTTTATCTGTCATAATTTTTTATTCTCCTGTTTAATGTTTTATATATGCTATTATAGCATTTCTGGGCAAAAAAATCAATAGCCGAAAGGGATGAGAAAGAAAAACCGCCTGTATCACACGGATTGCGATACAGGCGGCAGTGCTTTTTAGTATTTTATTTTGCTGCAAACGGCTCTCTTGCCGCGTAGGTTGTATGCAGCAGCTCGTGCGCCTTGTGCGAGTTCGGCTCGCCAAGGTAGCTGTCGTAAAGCTCCTTAATCTGAGCGTTGTTGTGCGACTGTCTTACCTTCTGTCTTTCGTCCTCGGAATAGAGCGCGGCAGCTCTCTTTTCCTTGTAGGTGTCAAGAATATTGTCGTCCTCGTTCGGAAGGAAGCACGGTTTTACATACGGCTGACCGCCGCCTGCGATACATCCGCCCGGACAGCCCATTATCTCGATAAAGTGATACTTGGACTTGCCCGCTCTGATGTCATCAAGCAAAACCTTTGCGTTCTTCATTCCGTGCGCAACCGCGATATTCACGGTCATACCGTTTATGTCAAGGCTTGCCTCCTTGATTCCGTCAAAGCCGCGAACCTGCTCAAACTTAATAAGCTCATGCTCTTTGCCTGTCAGAACGAAGTATGCGGTTCTGAGCGCGGCTTCCATAACTCCGCCGGTTACACCGAATATAACGCCCGCACCGGAGTAATCGCCGAGAAGGTCTGCGTCAAATTCTTCATCGGGCAGCTTTGTAAAGTTGATACCCGAACGCTTGATGAGCTTGCCGAGCTCTCTTGTTGTGAGAACAGCGTCAACATCGCGAAGTCCGTTCGTCACAAGCTGATCTCTTTCCTTTTCGCCCTTCTTTGCTGTACACGGCATAATCGATACAACGAATATGCTGCTTGGGTCGATACCGTTCTTTTCCGCGTAGTAGGATTTAACTATCGCGCCGAACATTTCGTGCGGGGACTTGCAGCTTGACAGATGTTCAAGCAGGTCGCCGTAATTATATTCGGCATAGTTAATCCAGCCGGGTGAGCAGGAGGTAATCATCGGCAGCGTGCCGCCGTTCTTTATTCTGCCCAAAAGCTCCGTAGCCTCCTCCATAATTGTGAGGTCTGCTGCAAAGTCGGTGTCATAAACCTTGTCAAAGCCAAGACGTCTAAGCGCCGCAACCATTTTGCCGGTTACAGGAGTTCCGATTTTCATGCCGAACTCCTCGCCCAAAGCCGCTCTTACTGCGGGAGCGGTCTGTACAACAAGGAATTTGCCCTGCCTGCGTGCTTCGTCAACAAGCTCGATTTCGGATTTTTCCATAAGCGCGCCTGTCGGACATACGCTTGTACACTGACCGCAGAGAATACACGGCGAGTTTGCAAACGAACGGTTTTCCGCCGGTGCGACAATAGTCGCAAAGCCGCGGTTTTCGAACCCGAGAATACCTTTGCCGTGCGCGTTTTTACATCTTTCGATACATCTTCCGCAAAGAATACACTTTGACGTGTCCCTTTCGATTGCGGGAGTAAGACGGTCGATTGTGGTCGGGGTCTTTGAGCCCTCGAACATATCCTCTCTTGCGCCGGTAACGCGGGCAACGTGCAGCAGCTCGCAGTATTCGTTCTTGTCACACTGCTGACACTGCATGGAGTGGTTGGATAGCAAAAGCTCAACAGATGTTCTTCTTGCGGCAACCGCCTTGGGAGATGATATTGTGATTTCCATACCCTCGTTTACCGGGTAAACGCAGGACGCGACCAAACCTCTTGCGCCCGTTGCCTCGACAAGACAGACGCGGCAGGAGCCTTTTGAACATTCGCCGTGGTTGAATGCGCAAAGCGACGGAATCTCATAGCCGCAAGCCTTTGCGGCTTCCAGGATTGTCAGTCCTTCCTCTACCTGATAGGGTATACCTTCTATTTTAATATTGATTTTAGCCATTTACGTTTCCCTCCCTTATTTCTTGCTGATTGCACCAAACTTACATGAAGCCATACACATTCCGCATTTGATGCACTTGCTCTGGTCAATTACATAAGGTTCTTTTCCGACAACGCCCGTAATCGCGCCGACCGGACACTGTCTTGAACAAAGGCTGCACTTCTTACACTTGTCTGCGTCAATAACGTAGCTTGTAAGCCGCTTACATACCTTTGCGGGACATTCCTTATCAACAACATGCGAGATATACTCGTTTCGGAAATGAGTCAGCGTCGAGGTTACCGGGTTTGCCGCCGTCTGTCCGAGAGCGCACAGCGCGCCGTTCTTTATTGTTTCGGAAAGCTCCTCAAGCTGTCTTAAATCCTCCATATCGGCTTTGCCGTCGGTTATCTTTGTCAAAAGCTCAAGCATTCTCTTTGTACCGATACGGCACGGCGAACACTTGCCGCAGGACTCGTCGCAGATAAATTCCATATAGAATTTGGCAACGTCAACCATACAGTTATCCTCGTCCATAACAATAGCGCCGCCCGACCCCATCATCGAGCCTTTTGCAACAAGACTGTCAAAGTCAATGGGCGTATCAAGGTCTTTTTCGGTAAGACATCCGCCCGAGGGACCGCCCGTCTGAATCGCTTTAAATTTCTTTCCGTTCGGAATACCGCCGCCTATGTCATAGATAAGCTCGCGGAGGGTTGTTCCCATAGGAACCTCAACAAGACCGACATTGTTAATTTTGCCGCCGAGCGCAAACACCTTTGTGCCTTTTGAACGCTCCGTTCCGTATTCA
Organism: uncultured Eubacteriales bacterium; assembly: GCA_900552305.1. GTDB lineage: Bacteria > Bacillota > Clostridia > Monoglobales > Monoglobaceae > UMGS1494. Next base: position 126 of record URZD01000064.1, on the reverse strand, counting down.
ACGAATTTCGCCGCGCCCTCTCTGAGGATATACGGAACGGTCGCGAGCGTTTCAACGTTGTTTACGATTGTCGGACTCTGCCAAAGTCCCTTAACAGCCGGGAACGGCGGTCTTGGTCTTGGCATA
>URZD01000063.1 GCA_900552305.1 uncultured Eubacteriales bacterium | reverse complement strand
CCGCCGTCTCGGCAAAAATCTGCGCAAGCAGCGTTTCCGCTGCGGCGCGGTCTGTTTCCCGTACCGCACGTATAAGCTCCGTACTTAAAACGTGTATGCGGTAGAGTTTGTAGAGTACGTCGTCATTTTGCGCGGACTGCGGCTGCGCCCTGTCGGCGCGGATTTTTTCGATTGCAAGCCTGACCTGCTCCACAACCTCGTTTGCTTTGGTCGGTTTGAGAATGAAACCCGACACGCCAAGCTCGATTGCCTTTTTGGCATACGCAAACTCGCGGTGCGCGGTCAGAATGATTATTTTCGGGCGGCAGTACAGCGCAGTGAGCCGCTGCACCATGTCAAGACCGCTCATCTCCGACATACATATATCGGTGATTATGATGTCGGGGCGGGTGGACTCGGCAAGCGTAAGACCGTCCGTTCCGTCCTCCGCCTCGGCGCAGACCTCGCACTCGGGCAGCTGTTCTGTAATTATTTTACGCAGAAATGTGCGGATAAGAAATTCGTCATCTGCGATAAGTATTTTATACATCCGATAAGTCCCCCCTGTGAATAGGCTTGACGATTATATGAACAACGGTGTTTCCGTCCTTTGAGTGCTTTATAAAAATCCCGCTTTCGCTGCCGCACATAAGCTTAAGCCGCCTGCTTACGTTGCCCAGACCTATGCCGTGACCGTCCGCGCCGGGCGGTGGCAGCGAGCCTTCGTCCGCGGCGAAAATTCCGTTAAGCGTGCGCAGCTGTTCGTCGGAAATCCCCGGCCCGTCGTCCGTGACGTCAATCAGCAGCGCGCCGTCCTCTATGCGCGTTTTAAGAACGAGAGTGCAGCTCTTTTTCGTCTTAGATATGCTGTGCTTGAACGAGTTTTCGATAATCGGCTGAATGATGAGCGGCGGGATAAGTACCTCCATAGTGTCTGGCGCGGCGTTTAAGATAAAGCTGATTTTATCCCCAAACCTGACCTTTAATATATAGAGGTAGTTTTCAACGTACCCAAGCTCCTTTGACAGCGGTATGAGCTCGCTGTCGCGGCTTAGCGTCTGACCTATTATGTCTGACAGCGCGGTTATCATCCGGCTGATTTCGGGAACGTCGTTAATCTGTGCCATGCAGTTGACCGAATCGAGCGTGTTGAAAAGAAAGTGCGGATTTATCTGCGATTGCAGCATTTTTATCTCCGCTATGTTTTTCGTTATCTCGGCGCGGTAGTTCTTGTCGATAAGGTTGTTTATCCGCGAACACATTTTCGAGAAGGTTCGGAACAGCTCGCCGATTTCGTCGTTTCTGTCCTCGTAGCGGCTTTCGGTCTGCTTGCCCTCCTGCCATGTGTTCATGGAGGTTATAAAGTCGGACAGCGGACTTATCAGCTGCGTGTTTGTGTGGTATATGAACAGCAGCAGAAGAAGCACCGAAAAGCCCGAGAGCATACACAGATACCTGAATATATTATAGCCGTTGGAGTAAAGACTATTCTCGTTTATACGGCAGACCAGCTTTAAGTCCATGTTGCTGACGGTTGTAAAAATGTTAATCGACTTGTTTTGCCGAAAAATTCCGTTTTCGGTATCAAACGCGGCGTTTTCCGCAAGCGCGTTTTCGGTCGTCACGGCGGAGAAGGTGTACATTCCGTCCGTGTCATAGCCGGAGATTGACGAAAAAAGGCGGTTTGCGTTTACGCTGAGCATAAGCGCGCCGCAGCGCTTGCCGCTGTACGGATGATAAAGCGCGCGTATAAGCGTTATTGACGGCGCGGAGTCGTCATGGGATTTGACGTACCAAAGCTCCTCGCCGCCGTCCGCCTCAATCTGTGCCAGAAGGTCGCGGTAGATTATCGAGTCATAGTTGAAAAGATGACCGCGGTGCTTTTCCGACTTTATGTAGCGACCGTCAACCTCCAGTCCCACCGCGTCGATTTCGGGGTGCGACAGGCAGACGGAGAAAAGCGTGCTGCGCAGCCTTGACTCGTTTAAAAGCTCCGGATCGAGCATGAGCATCGAATCAAAGATGTTCTCGTCATACAAAAGCTCCTGCGATACCTTGAAAATTTCGTCGCGCTTGCTCTCGAACTCCTTGCGTATCACGGCAAGAAGGTCGCGGGCATAGTTGACGGCCTGTCGGTTGGAGAAGCGGACGGAGAGCGCGGTCGAAAAAATACTGATAAAGAAAACGGGTATCAGTATCTGCAGCGCAATCCATACAGTCAGCTGACTTTTTATCGAGTAGAAATTCGGTTTGCTGAATTTTTTCATTTTTCGTTCCTCCGCTCCCTTTGAATGCTCTGCTGTGCGGAGAGCGCGTTTGCCCATACGGAATACGCGTCCGCGCTGCCTTCGATAACGGGGACAAGACTCGTTTTTATGCGCGACTGCCAAAGCCGCCTGTCAAGCACAGTGTCGGGCATGAGCGTGAATTCTTGCGCCAGCTGGACAACCTCGGCACGGCGTGTAAAAAGGCGGCTGTGCGAGGTCGGCGGCGGATAGGTCTTGCTTAAAATATCCGCCTTCGCGCTCAGCAGCATATTGGTTGACACATCCTTTGAGGTTATGTATTTGAGCAGCGGAACGCTTGCGCTGCGCTGTTTTTCGTATGAGCTTTTGCTGAGAAAATATGTGCAGTCGCCGGGAAACGCCGCGGTGGGTCGAAAGCTGTTCCCCGATATAATCGGAAAAAGCACCATGTTTATTGTGGAAAAATCGTACTTGCTGACAGGGTTGTTGGTTTCGTAGGTCGAGTAGTAGTATATCTCGCTGACAAAATCGCTGCTTTCCACAATCATTGCCGCCTTTTTGGAGAGAAACAGCATATACGCGTCATAGAGGTCGGTTGTTGCATAGTCATCCGGGAACGCGCCCATCTCGCGCAGTTCGCGCATTATGTCAAACGCTTTTATATAGCTGCTGTCGATGGATTCGGTGTCAAAATCGTGTTTGATTTGCTTTGACCCCGCAAGCGAGGCAACCAACGCCTGATACATATACATATTATTGTCAGCCGCAGAAAATGCAAACGGAGTTATTCCGTTTGCTGTAAACACACTGACGCAGTTTTTAAGCGATTCGAGGTCGGACGGCACGGCAACGCCGAGCTTTTGAAAAATGTCCTCATTTATATAAAGAAAGATATACGAGCGTTCCGTGGGTACGGCGTACACCTTGCCGTCAAAGGTGGCGGCGTCAAGAAGGCTCTTGTTCATATCGGAAGCCCATTCGGGGTCGTCGCGCAGCACGTCCGAAAGGTCGGCAAGGCTGACGCCCGCGATAAGCGAATACATACTTCTGTCAAGCCGTGACGCAACTATGTCGGGCGCACAGCCGGAGCAGAAGTCCTCGGTCAGCCGTATATGAAAAAAGCTCTCGTCCACAAAATCGTCTATTACCTCGATGTTGCCGTGCTGTTCGCGGTAGCGTTCCAGAGCGTTCTGAAGGACCTGCTTTTTGAGCGATCCTGACCAGTTGCTTAAAATCCGCAGCTGCGGACGGCTTACAATTTCGGGACTTTTGGGCTGAAGGCTGCCGTTACGGGTGATTCCGAAAAGAAACGCTGTCGAAACGGCAACGAATACAGCTACAACTGCAAGACACCACATAAAGCTCCGTTTCATCATCTCTGTTCCCTCCGTATATATGTTTGAAAATATTTTAGCATATTTAACATCCATTTTCAAGGCGAATTGAAAAAGTGTGCTAAATTGTGTTAGAAATAACAATATTTTTTATTTACTTTTCACAATCCGCCGCGATATACTATACATATAAACTTGAAATAGGAGTGAAGTAATTGTGAATACTGCCGAAAGAACACGGACAAAAATGACAGGGGGTGGCGGAGAAGGACGCGTTGCTTCGTTACATACGGGGAAATTCGGGAGCTTTTTGACCGATTTGTACAAGAACAGGGAATTTTTCCTTCTGCTCTTGCCGGGACTGCTCTGTATCATATGCTTTAATTATTTGCCTATGGGAGGGCTGGTTATAGCGTTCAAGCGGCTTAACTACGCGGACGGAATTTTCGGAAGTCCGTGGTGCGGCTTTGATAACTTCAAGCTGCTTTTAAGGTCGCCCGATTTGTTTCTTGTTATAAGGAACACCCTTCTTTACAACGCGGTGTTTATTATCATGGGCGCGACCGTTCCGGTGGCTCTTGCGATAATGCTGAGCATGATGCGAAATAAGGGCGCGCTTAGGGTGTATCAGGGCGCGATGTTCTTTCCGTATTTTTTGTCGTGGGTTGTTGTGAGCTACATTGTATATACTCTTATGCAGTACGATTACGGAGTTTTCAACCGCGTGGTAATGCCGTTTTTGGGCATGGAGCCTGTTAACTGGTATAACGATACGCGGTACTGGCCGGGGATTCTTATATTCCTTAACCTTTGGAAGTCAGTCGGCTATAACTGCGTTATGTACTATGCCGCGATAATGGGAATTGACGCAGACCTATACGAGGCGGCGGCGATAGACGGCGCAGGAAAATTCAGACAGGCGATGACTGTGACGGTGCCTGCGGTAATTCCTATGGTTATAATGCTTGCAATACTGAACATAGGTAAAATATTCCACTCGGATTTCGGACTGTTCTATCAGACAACAATGGATTCGGGTGCGCTGCTGCCGGTTACTAACGTCGTTGATACATATGTATTCCGCTCCATGCGGTTCGGCGGCGATATGGGACTTTCCTCCGCGGCGAGCTTTATTCAGTCAATCGTGGGATTTGTGCTTGTGCTTGTGACAAACCTCGTTGTCAAGAGGATTGACGAAAGCAACGCGCTTATGTAAACGGTATATAGCAAATAATAGGAGGAAAAGACAATGAATTTGAAAAATGAGATAGGTCGTAAAAGCAATTTTGCGATAAATGTTCTGTTTATAATAATCTCGGCGCTTTGCGTGTACCCGATACTGCTGATTGTGGGAATATCGTTTACGGACGAGGACAGTATAATCAGGTACGGCTACAGCGTGCTGCCAAAGGTTTTCAGTACCTACGCCTACAGATACGTGCTGAATAATTCGTCCGAGATACTGCACGCGTACCTGATTACGATAATCACAACGGTGACGGGTACGGTTTTCGGCACCGCGTCGGTTGCAATGTATGCGTACACGATTTCAAGAAACGGTTTTAAGTACAAAAAGCTGTTTACGTTTATAATGTTCTTTACAATGCTGTTCAGCGGCGGCATGGTTTCGTGGTACATAATATGCAGCAAGGTTTTATACATACAAAATACGATTTGGGCGCTTATACTGCCCATGCTGACAAGCGCGTGGAACGTAATGATAATGAGGACGTTCTTTCAGACAACGATTCCCGAGGCGATTATCGAGTCGGCAAAGCTGGACGGCGCAAGCGAGCTTAAAACCTTCCGCACGATAGTTGTTCCGCTCGCTCTGCCGGGAATTGCGACCATTGCGCTTTTCAATACGCTAAGCTACTGGAACGACTGGTGGAACGCGCTTATGCTGACAACCAAGCCGGAGCTTACAAACCTACAGTATTACCTTTACAAAGTTCTGAACACAATGAACATAAATTCAAGCAGCGCGATGGCGAGCGCGCTTGCGCAGCAGAACGCGGCGGACATAACGATGCCCAAGGAGAGCGCGAGAATGGCGATATGTATGCTTGCGATAGGTCCGATAATACTTGCGTACCCGTTCTTCCAGAAATACTTTGTTCAGGGACTTACGGTAGGCGCGGTCAAGGGGTAAAATATTAAAATTTATATAAAAAGAAAGAAGGAGTTGTTTTTAATGTTGAAAAAAGTTTTATGCGGTACACTGGCGGCGGCTTTGGCGGTAAGCGTCATGGCGGGCTGCGGCAAGGACAAGAAGGAGGTCGGCGCGGATAAGCCGTACGAGATTTCGTGGTACTATCCGGGCGGCAAAAATCCCGCGGACAAGGAGCTTGTCGAGGGCGAGATTGCAAAGTACCTGAAGGACAGCTTAAATGTTTCGCTTAATATGCAGTCAATAAGCTGGGACGATTACTATACAAAGATGAATGTTATGATTGCGGGCGCGGAAAAGCTCGACATCAGTTGGGCGGACAGCGACAACTACAGACTTAACGCAACGCGTCAGGCTTATCAGCCGCTGAACGACCTTATGGACAAATACGCGCCGGAAACAAAAAAGCTGCTCGGCGCAAACTTCCTCAAAGGCTCGGAGGTTGACGGCGTGAACTACGGCGTACCGGCGAATAAGGACAAGGGACACCACTGGGGAATTATCTACAACAAGGATATGGCTGAAAAGTACGGACTTGAAAATCAGATTGCGGCGGTAAAGACCATCGATGACTTTGTTCCGATTATGGAGCTTGTAAAGGAGAAGGAGCCGAACACCACAATACTTATCCAGAACGGCTCGTTCAGTATTCCGCAGATGATAGACTTTGACGGAATATCCTTCCCCGCGGCGCTCTATCCGGACGATGAAACGGGCAAGTTTGTCAACCTTGTTGCAACTCCGGAGTTCAAGCAGGCGTGCGAGAAATCAAGAGAGTTTTACGAAAAAGGCTTTATGCCCAAGGACGTTGTAACGGTAAAGACTCAGGACGGCGGCTACTTTGCAAGAATACAGAGATTAAAGCCGGGCAAGGCGACCGAGATGTCAAACGCAAAATACCACTACGGACAGATTGACCTTTCAACACCGAGAATGCTCGCTATGGACACGGTAGGCTCGCTGCTCACGATTTCAAGAACGTCCGAAGCTCCGGAGCGGGTTATGCAGTTTATCGAGAAGGTATACACCGACCCGAAACTTGCGAATATGATTGTATACGGCATAGAGGGCAAGCACTACAAAAAGCTGGCGGATAACAGGGTAAGCGTACTCCCCGATTCAAAGTACACTCACGCGGGCGACCGCTGGCAGTTCGGTAACACGTTTATTCTCTACCTTAACGAGTTTGACGAGGAAAATCAGATTAAGGACATGGAGGAGTACAACAACAACCTCAAACCGTCAATCATGAACGGTTTTGCGTTCGACCCGTCCGTTGTTCAGGCGGAGGTAGGCGCGTGTCAGAACGTATTCAGTGAGTTCTGGCTGCGTACGGTAACGGGCGCGGAGGATCCGAACGTGATTATTCCGCAGTTCCTTGAAAAGCTCGACCGCGCGGGAGCCGACAAGATTGTTGCGGAGGCTCAGAAACAGTTTGACGCATGGAGAGCGAAAAACAAATAGGCTTGAATAAAGGCGCACGGCAGCTAAGTCCGATACGCCGTTGAAGCGAGGCGAAGCGCGAATCAGACACACGGAGGTCAGACCGCGTTTTGCCGCGCTCAAAATAAAATTTCAGCAAATTATTCGGGAGGCAGCAAATGATTAGAACACGAAAAATTTTGGCGGCGGTATTATCCGCTGCGGTTGCTTTTGGTACGCTGACCGTACCGTCCGCAGTCGTTGCCGGCGCGGATGAAACCGTTATATACGAAACCGACTTCAGCGGCTATTCAAAGGAGCCGTCGGAGGCGGGTCAGTACCCCGACAAAAGCTGGGGTATGGGCGCATGGTACGACTGGATGAATAACAAGGATAACATCGAATGGAGCTTCGGTACGGAAAACGGAGTGGGCGGCAGAGATGAGGACGATACCTCGCTCATGCTCAGGAACGTGTACAAAAAGCCGTACGGCACATTCACGTTTGCAAGCGGCGCTGTGTGCGATGACTTTGCAAGAAATGTTATGATAAATCCGAGTAACGGCGGCGGAAACCTGGGCGGCAAAAACTTTCTGCACGTTTCCTTCAGCGTTTCTCAGAGTATAATGCGTAAAAAGTGGACGGGGTCGGAGAAAGGCTCGGGTCTTAAAACGGAGATGTATTTTAACGGCGGCGCAAGCAGCAAAACCGTGCTGTCGTGGTACGCGCCCAAAAAGATGGGCGGTATGGGTACGTTCTTTGACTATCAGGTAACCGACGGTCAGTGGATGAACTTTGACTATGTTTTTGAGGCGGCAAGCGGCAAGGTCAGCATTTACGTAAACGGCTATAAGGTATTAAGCGATTACAGCTCCGGCGTGAAAAATATCAAGGGTATTTCACAGCTGCGTTTCCTTTTGACGGACGTTGACAACAGCGAGTCGGTGCGCGATTCCAAAATATACCTTGACGATATTAAAATCGCGGCGAGCGACGCAGCGCCGAGAATTTCGCCCGTTTCGTCGCTCGGCGACAGGGCAAGACTTGACGCGCCCGAGCTTTCTAAATATGTAAACCATGACGCGGGCGTTATATACAATTATGGACAGAAATTTTCCGACATGAAACAGTATATCGGCTACGATTCAAAGCTGATAGCGGAGGAGCTTGGCAGTACGGCTCCGGGCAGCTCGTCGAACTGGCCTATGGTCAGCGATTACGACAGCGATTCGCTTGACGCAAGAAAGCTGAACGACGGAAGAACGGTAAGCCCCACGGTTTACATATACGGCGATTATTCACCGTTTTGCTACGCGGTAAGACAGCCTGTTTCAACGCGCATGACGGCGGAGATTGCAGACATCGAAACTAACGCCGTTCGCGTTGCGTGGAACGGCGCGGCGGAGGACAGCGCATATGTGGAGATATTCCGCGACGGCGAATTTGTCGGCAGAGCCGACAGTGCGGAAGGCAGCTTCCTTGACGCGGGTCTTTTGAAAAACACGGCATATGAATATACACTGCGCGAGATAAAGACGGACGATAACGCAACGCTGTTCACAAGTCCGATAAAAACCTTTATAGCGAACGTGGGCAGACCGGAGGATTTTGCGGTTGAGTCAGTCCCCAACCGCGTGGCAATCCGCGTATCGTGGTCAGCGCCAAAGTACGGCACGGCTACAGGCTATGAGCTTTACCGCAACGGTGCGCTCTACAGGACGTTTGACGCGGACGTGACCGAGTTTGTTGACGAGGAAGGATTGGTTACCGGCACGACCTATGCCTACAGCATAGCGGCTGGGGACGGTGAGGAAAAATCCGACAGGACTGCGGAAAAGAGCGCGCTTGCGGCGATAATCCTCGCGCCGAAGAATGTAGCGGCAGCCGAGGAATCGGGGAAAATCCGCATTACATGGGACGCGGTGGAGGACGCTGCGGCATATGAGGTTTACGTAAGCGGCGAAAAGGCGGCGGAAACGGACGAATGTTCGTACCTCTTTGAAGGCGAAACCGATACCCTTTACAGCTTCACGGTAAAGGCGCGGAACAAGGACGGTTTTTTGTCGGAGGACTCGGCGGAAAAATTCTGCATGATTACAAATCCGGCGCTTGAAAGCGTTTACCAAATATTCACGGATTCGCTCGGCAGCGAGGTTGTACTGAACACCGACGGCGCGGAGGCAGAGGCGAGCGACATATACGCGTGCCTGGGTAGGAGCGGCGTAGGTATAACCTTTGCCCCGACAGTGAACGACGCGCGCGCGGCGGGCTTTAAGCGTAGCGCAAACTTTAACCTCGGCACGCTTAAAAACACAAATGCGGAGATTCGTTTCCTTATAAATGTACCGGAGGGCGCGGACACCAAAAACCTCAGCCTTGGCGTGGCACAGTCGTATACGTCAAAGGTTGCGGGGTCGTCGGTTATACTCCGCGCGGCGGTATCGCTTGACAAATATCTGTCGGGCAGCGGCTGGCAGCTTGTACGCGTTCCACTTAAAGACCTGCCCGCAAACGGCAGCTACAAGGCGGCATATATGCCGTACGAGGCGGAATTTGACTATTCAAAGACCGAGGAAATCGACATAATAAGCGAGATGCAGGGCATGGCGGAAAGCGCGGTAATTATGGTTGACGAAGTGATGATTCTGGCAGGGAACGCACCCGCGGTTGAGTACGCGGCGGTCGGCGGAACGGAAATTACGGACGGTATGACGTTAAGCGGCAAGACCCGCGAGATTGAAATCAAATTTACCGACAAAATGGACAGCAGTACGGTTTCAAGCCTTTCGATTATGCTCTTGAAGGGCGAAACAGCAATACCGCTCGTTACAGAATATGACGAAAAGAGCGGCGTATACAAGGTTTCGCTTCTTGAAAATCCGGAGGCTGAAACCGAATACACGCTGAGAATTGAAAAAGCCGTGTCGGCGAGCGGTATGCCGATGACAACGGCGTTTGAAAGAAAATTTGTGACGGACGGCGAGACAAATTCGGACGCACCTGCAAAGAGCTTTGATATGGGCAAAAAGACCGCGTCCGGCAAAAAGGGCAGCGTTGTAACGTATGAGCTTGACGTGCCGGAAACCCTTAAAGGCGAAAAAATCGGCGGTTTGAATCTTAAAATCACATATAACGAAAAGCTGCTTAAAACCGTTATCGGCGATGTAAGGCTAAATAAGCAGCTCACGGCGGGCGGCGTAAAGGCTGCGGTTAAGGACGGTACGGTCACAATCTCCCGCGCGGACGATTCGGAAAACCCGATTGACCTTAGCGGCGGCATCGGCAAGGTACTGTTTGAGGTGCTTGCGGCGGGAACGTCTGACGTGAAGATTGACGGCACGGTTACGCTTATCTGCGGCGAAACAACCAAAGAAATCGGAATCGGCGGCAG
>URZD01000062.1 GCA_900552305.1 uncultured Eubacteriales bacterium | reverse complement strand
GACTGTTCACTCCGACCGCAAAGCCTAATCAAAGCAGCGGCGAAAGCGGAGAAAACAGAGCTGCGACGGTGTTCCGTGACGTAAAGGACACGCACTGGGCATATGACGCCATAAACTTTTTGCACTGGAAGGAAATTGTCAGCGGAGATGAAAACGGCAATTTTAATCCCGAAAGCAATATTACAAGAGCGGAAATCGTAAAGCTGCTTTGCGCCGCGTTCGGAACAGAGCCGCAAACGGCTGCGGCACAGGCTTTTGAAGATACGACCGACGCGCATTGGGCGTTTGGCTACATAGCGGCGGCAAACGGCGCGGAGCTTGTAAACGGAGAAGAAAACGGAGCTTTTCGCCCTGACGATAATATAAGCCGCCAGGAGCTTGCCGTAATGCTTTACCGATTTGCCGTGAAGTACGGAATGTCTTTTGAAGGCGCAAAGCCAAACTTTACGGATAGCCTTGAAATCGCAGATTATGCAAAAGCGGCTGTCGGCAGCATGGCGGAAAACGGCATAATAACGGGTAATGAGAATAACGCATTTATGCCGCAGAGCTTTGCGACAAGAGCTCAGGCGGCGGCAATGGTTTACAGAATAATAAAAAACAGATGACGGCAGTGCGCAGCGGTGAAAGGAGCGGTTTGTGAAGATGAAACGGTGTTTAAGCTATATGCTTGTTCTTATATTTTCGGTGCAACTGTGTATACATACATTTGCAGCGGACGCGCAGAAAACGGCGGAGCCGGATGGAATCGGTTTGCTTGACGCGCTTGGGATTGCAGAGGAAAACGCGGAAAACGGTGACGAGCTGATTTCAAGAGCGGAATTTCTTGCCCATGTTCTTGCGGCGGTCAGGGAAACATTGGTGACAGAAAGCGACTATCCGGTATTCAATGATGTAACGGTAAATCACCGATACTATAACGAGATAGTTTATGCCTTCCAAAAGGGGTACATAAGCGGGGCGGGTGACAGACGCTTTTATCCCGACGATTATATTTCGTTCGCCGAGGCGGGCGTGATTATGGTTAACGCGCTCGGTTATAAATCGGTTGCAATGTCGAACGGATATTTGGGCGTTGAGACGGGACTGGATTTGTACAAGGGCTGCGGGTATTCGCAGTCGGCGCCGGTGAGTCGAAGGAACGCAAAGGTTCTGTTATATAATATGCTGATGTCAAAATGCCCGGAGGCAAGCTATACGAAGACGGGCAGCGAGATTGGCTACGGCACGGAAACGCTGCTTGAAAGAGTGTGGAATATCTATACGGCTCAGGGAATTGTCAACGCGGCGGGAATATGGTCGGTAATTTCGGATTATGAATACGGAAGCGGCAAGGCTGTTATCGGTCGGACTGAGTATGACGCAAAGGTTTTTCCGATGGAGCGGTTTTTCGGACAGAACGTAAAGCTGTATTTTGAGGATAATGACAGCGGCAAGAGCATTGTTTACGCATATCCGTCAAACAACCGCGAGGAAATTTTTGAAAGCGAGGACTATGTTGAAACGGACGGAAACGGTCTTAAATTCGAGAAAAACAACCGTGTTCTGACGTTTACCGTTGACAGCGACGCAAATATACTCTGGAATTTTAAGCCGATGAGCTTTAGGGAGGCAAAGACAAAGCTCGGTGCAAAGGGTACGGAATACAGATTGATTGACAACGATTGCGACGGCAGATATGAAACTGTTATTCTTTTGAAGGCGGACGTATATTCGGGCGGGTTTATCGACAAGGAGCGGTATGTTATTTCGGACTCAAATCTGCCGGCGCTGGAGCTTAAACGGTACTCGGAATGTTTTTTAAGAAACGAGAGCGGCGCGGACATAAGCATAGCCGAGATGAAAAAGGAATGGCGGTATCTTGTGTATAACTCGGAGGATTACGGCTTTCCGATTCTGGTATCCGCGGTCGAAAGCTACAGCGAGGGTAAGGCGGAGGAGATAAACGAAAAAAAGCGTACCGTGAAGCTGGACAACGAGGAGATACTAAAGCTGTCGTATTGCTGTAAAACGGAGCCTTCGGAGCTTGAAACGGGCAAGACGTACAGGTTCTACTCTGCGCCGAACGGCTTGGTTATAGATATTGAGGCTGCGGGCGGCAGCGGATATGAGGCTGTATATATTATATCAAGGAGCATTGACGATTTTAGCGGCTCGAAGGTAAAGCTGCTGAACGAAAAGGGCGAAAAGGAAATATGCGCGGTAAGCCGCTCCGTGACACTTACCGACAAAAACGGCGAGGTACATTCGGGAATTTCGCCGAGGGAGCTTTTTAATATTCTTGATGCGGAAAACAGCGCGCTTTCAAAATTTGTGTTTGTGCGGCGCGGTGCGAGCGGCGAGCTGAAAAGGGTAATACAGGTAACAGACGATACCGACAAGCCGTATCATAAGCAGGATTTTGAACAGATGACCTCGAACAACGCGAGAAGATGGCTGTCTGCGCGGTTTAGCCTTGAAAATCAAATTCAGCTTAAGGGAAACACAAAAATATTTATTGTTCCGTACAGCGACCTTTCGGCACAGGACGAAAAATACTACAGTGTTGCGGGTACGGAGATATTCAAGAATAATGAAACCTACAGAATAAACGAGTGCAATCCGCGCGTTGAGGATCAGCTTATCGGAACGCCCGTTGTGCTTGAAGCGGGAGAAATGAACGCGGACTATTTTGTTGTCGAATGTGCGAAAGGAAAGGGACTTGACGCGTCCGCGACAAAATACGGACTTGTTGTCGGATTTTATAATACATATGATTCGGGGACGGACGAAACATACAAAATGATAAGAATGCTTGACCATGCGGGCAACGAAATCAGTATGAAGTATTCGTTTACGGATGATGATTTTGTTCAGGTCGGGGATATGATTCAAATCAGAGACACGGGTTCGGAGGCAACAGAGGATGACGTTCTGATTTACTATGATAAAGATAAGGACAAAATAAACTATTTTTCGTTTTATGATAAGGGAACGGGTACGAACGAAATAGGCTGGAGGTACTATGCGGGATTCCGCGTAACAAAGGGAAGGGTGCTTAAAAAGACCGGCAACACGGCGTACTGCGAGGTAATGCGCGATAATGAAACAACCTTTGTCAAGGAATATATAAGCATGGATAACGGAAAAATAATTTCATTCCGCGACAGCGGCAGAGAGGAATACGCAGTAAAGAACATCGGCTATCTTGAGGAAGGCGACGAGTTCCTTGCAGCAATGTCAAACGGAGGATTTTTGTACATCGTGGAAAATTAAATAAGGACATCATGAAACGGGTTAATATAAAAAATTTATGTTGGAGGTATTTAAAATGGGAAAAATGAAAAGGTTTAAACGGGTATTGGGACTGATGCTGTGCGCGGTAATGATCTTTGGCGCGATTGGCGCAAATGCGGCGCTGCCGACACAAACGGAAAACGGCGTTGCACTGCCGAATTTTAACAGAAATATCTATAATATAACCAAGGGTAACGGCGGAGACGGCGGTACATACACAACAACATTTGATGACGAAATGGGAAAGATTCACAGATGGACAACAAACAAGGGAAGTAGTACATATAACCGCTTTGCAATTTCTTTGTATTTTGCGGACGACAAAAGCGGAAACCCCGGTATAAAAGCGGGAGACAAGTTTTATATTTCGTATTATTACAGGCTGAACACGCCCGAAACGGACGGCAAAGTGACCGCTGCGGCAAACGGAATGCAAATGGCAAAATTTTTGTATGACTATACAGACAAAGGAACGGTAAATATTGCGTCGGCAGAGGATGCGGACGGCAGCTGGCGCCGCTATGAGGGGATAATTCCTATGAATTATGACAGAACATGGTGGGAAACGGCGCTGTACTTTAACATGGGCGTATCTGCAAACAGTGTCGCAAGCGTTGACTTTGCGGGAATAAAAGCAATACACCTCGGCGCTGCAACGGATGAGGAGGACGGAACTACGGTTTTGCAGCAGATACAAAACACATTCTCTACAAATTCCAAAATAAAGAGTATTAAGATCGGCAATACGGAAATTGACCTTAACGAAAACCCCTATAGCTGCAGCGTGGTCGGCTCTGTTGAGTCGGTTAGTAAAAACGTGACGGTTGTTCCCGAGAGCAGTGACGCAACGGTTAAAATTACAACTCCGGACGAAAGCACCTGTTTAATTACCGTGTATTCGGCAAGGGCGGACCTTTTGAATCCGAGCGCGGGACAGTATACGGTGTATGCGATAGAATGTATCAGACCGGAGGTTATAATCGGCGCGAATGACGGCAGGGGAATAAGAGGTACCGCTGACGGAACATATCAGGTTGAGGGCGAAGCAGACAGAGGAATTGTAAATTACGGTATATTCGGGAATGTGTACAGATACGGCGCGGTATATACGGAAAAGGCAAAATGGCCGAAGTTTAACCTGAACTTTCCGATTGAAAAAACAGCTGTCAATAAAGCGGACTATGTATATTTTTCGTTTTATTACAGGGTGAACACCGCCGATACCGACAGCCGCGTTACGGCTCAGCCGACATATATCTGCCGTTCGAGCGAAGTTAGCGGCTTAAAGAACACAAAAAATCTTGATATATCAAAGCCGGGCGAGTGGCAGCGTGCCGAATATATTATACCGTACGGCGCGGATACCGAAACGGTCGGTATTCCGGTAAGATTCCAGTACGGCGCGAAAAACTTCGGCGATTATGTGAGCTTTGACTTTGCCGCGGCGGAGTGCTATCTTTTGGGCAATGTTACATATTTTGACGGAGCAACCGAGGAGGATTTTTCGAATGCGGTGGCAGAAAAGCTGAAAAGCACGTTTACATCGGCAAAAACCTTTAACGAATTAAGCGTTTACGGCGTTAAGGCTGACCTTTCTCGGGAGGTATGGAGCTTTGTAGGTTCGCCGGAAAAGGTAATTGCGGGACTTAAATACACAACAACCGAGGACGGCGCATATGTCGCGGTTAAAAAGCAGGACGCAAAAACGGTTGCAATCAGAGTGTATTCCCACCTTGCGGATATTCCGAATGCAAAGCCTTGCGAGTATAAGGACTATACCATAACAAACGATGTTCTTATCAACGGATATAAGCTCAGCTATGAAGGCAGCGAGGTAACGGATTTTTCACAGTTTGCCGCGGGAAGCTATACGGTTGAATTTAACGTGGCAAAGGACGCGGAAACAGCGTTTGCGGCAAATGTATTTGCAGGAGCGTATGACGAAGGCGGCGCTCTTATAGGCGTCGGCTCCGCAAGTATTTCCGACGGTACAGCGGCGGTATCGGCGCAGATAAATGTAAACAGCGCGCCTTCATATTTTAAAGTGTTTGTGTTTGACGGTCTTATGCCGCATATGAGTACAACACTGATAAACGGCAGCGGAATCAGGGAATAACAAAATTTTTAAAGAAACGGAGAGACAACATGATTAAGTTAAAAAAAGTGGTAGGAATATTTACCGCGGCGGCGGTTGCGGCATCTCTTTTTTCGGGCTGCGGGGAGATTGCGGGTAAATCCAATGTTACAAAAATCACTATGTGGAGCGGAAACTCACACAGCAAGAGCGTAATGGAGGAGGTTGCAAAGAAATTCAACGATACGGTCGGCAAGGAGAAAAAAATTTATTTTGACTATGTAATAAAAGAGGGCGGGTCGCTCTCGCAGGCGATTGATGTTGCGCTGCAAAACGGCGACGCTCCCGAGATATTGGGAACGGGCGACGTATACAAGATGATTGCAAACAAACAGATTGTCGCGCTTGACGACCTTCCGGGCGGCAAAGAGCTTATCGGACAGTTTGAGGGAAAGCTGTATCTTAACAACAATGTCTATTACGGAAAGACCTATACAGTGCCGGCAGTGGCAACGACTATGGGACTGATTTACAACAAGACGCTGTTTAAGGAAGCGGGAATCGT
Organism: uncultured Eubacteriales bacterium; assembly: GCA_900552305.1. Taxonomy (GTDB): domain Bacteria; phylum Bacillota; class Clostridia; order Monoglobales; family Monoglobaceae; genus UMGS1494. Next base: position 4,662 of record URZD01000062.1, on the reverse strand, counting down.
GGACGAAAACGGCGAGGCAAAACCGCCCGAGACATGGGACGAGCTGAGAGAGGACGCAAAGAAGCTGACAAAGCCGTCAAAAAAGCAGTACGGAATTATTCTTCCCGTTAAGTGGGGCGGCTGGGTTGAAAGCGATATAATAGCGCCGTCAATGGCGTCCTGCGGTTTTTCGGGTTACAATCCCAAAACGGGAAAATACGATTATTCCAATACGGAGTATATAATGAACACGTTTCTGGGGATAAAGAAGGACGCAAGTATGTTCCCCGGTGCGGAGGGTATGGACAACGACAGCGCCCGCGCACAGTTTGCAACCGGTAATATCGGGATGAAATTCGGCTTTTCGTTTGACGCCGCGGTGCTGAACGACCAGTTTTCCGCAAAGTGTGACTGGGGCGTTGCAAAGTGGCCGACGGTAGATAAAAATGTTCATTACAGACAGAGAATGTCGTCGTCCTCGGTTTGCGGACTTATCAACAGCAGCGTTCTTGAAAACGGCAAAGCGGAGGCGGTTATGGAGGTTGTAAAGTACCTTGCAAGCAAGGACACAACCAAGTATCTGTATTTCGGCGGCGTTGAGATTCCGTTTGACGGGGAAATAATAAACGAGTGCAACGCGGAGAAGGATAAGGAGCTGCCGCGCGGCTGGAGTGATTTTGCGGACATGGTTAAAATTTCGCAGAGATATGCTCCCGAGCCGAACAGTGAGATGGGATCAAATCCGAATATAAGCGAAAGGTTTGTGAACGAGGTCTGGTCGGGCAAGTCTACTCCGCATGAGCTGATTGAGGACTATACAAAAATCAAAAACGACGCTGTGAAGAAATATTATGAGCTGCACAGTGACGAGAGCCTTTCGGACTATATCATTCCCGACTGGGATACGCAGCTTTAGGAGGAAAAGAGTGTGCAAGCGATAAAATCAGGCAATAGGTATGCGGTTGATTCGATAAATAAGAGAAAACGCAGCATGGCTGTGCAGTGCTATATTATGATTGCGCTGCCGATAATAGGGTTTATTGTGTTTTCGGTCTATCCGATTTTGTGGACGTTCCGCTGGTCGCTGTTTTCGTATAACGGCGCGGCGGCGGACGCGAGATTTATAGGTCTTGAAAATTTTACGACGATATTTACAAAGGACTTTACATACTGGCGAATGTGGGGAAACACGATTTTGTTTGCGGTCTGCAAGATGCCGATTGAGATTACTCTGGCAATGCTTCTTGCGCTGCTTTTAAATCAAAAGCTGAAGCTGAGCGGGTTTTTCAGGTCGGTGTATTATTTGCCGAGTGTGGTCAGCGTTGCTGTAATAGGACTTATATTCTCAAATATGTTCAGCTACTTCGGAGTTATAAACGCGATACTGCAAAGGTTTGGCATAATTGAGGAAAACATCGACTGGTTTGCGTCGACCGGAACGGCGTTTTCGGTAATAGTTACCGCGTCGATATGGAATACCTTCGGTGTGAACGTTATGTATTTGCTTGCGGCGCTTGTCAATGTTCCGACGGATATTTACGAATCGGCAACTCTGGACGGTGCAAAACCGATGAGAAAGTTTTTCAGTATTACCCTGCCGATGATAGCGCCCGTGTTTCAGACGATAATTCTGCTTTCGCTGATAGGAACCCTTGGTGCGAACGATATTGTTCTTACACTGACGGGCGGCGCTCCGGCGGGAACAACCAACACGGTCATGAGCTATGTCACAAACAAATTTGTTCCGGGATTTACGGCGGATGCAAAGCCCGCTCTGGGCTACGGCTGCTCTATGTCGTTTATGACAACGCTTATACTGAGCTTTATTGCGCTGTGCTATAACAAAATCAGCCGTAAAATGAATGATCTGTATTAGGAGGAAAAAATGAAATCCGAAAAGTTACTTATTAAAATATGCAGCTATGCTATTCTCGGAGCGGTATGCGTGGCGGTTATGTTTCCGCTCGTATATATCTTTGCAGCGTCATTCAAAACAAATACCGAGATACTTACGAATCCGGGCAGCATAATCCCCGAATCGCCGAGTGCGGAAAACTACAGACTTGTGTGGACCTCCGAGAATTTTAAAATAGGGACAATGCTGTGGAACAGCATATACTATACTCTTTGCAATGTTGCGATTGCGGTAATAATAGCGTCGATGAGCGGCTATGTTTTCGCACGCGGCAGTTTTCCGGGAAAGAAGCTGATTTTTGCCTGCTTTACAGCGCTTATGTTTGTAAAAACCGGCGGTTTGGAAATTTATCCCAAGTTTCAGATTCTTAATCTGATTCATTTGAATAAGGGACTTATTGCGCTGATATTTCTGAATATGTTTTCGATTCCCGTCGTCAATATGTATCTTGTCAAGGGCTTTGTCGAATCGCTGCCCTTTGAGCTTGATGAGGCGGCGCAGCTTGACGGGGGCAGCTTTATGCAGACATTTTTCAGGATAATTATGCCGCTTTTAAAGCCTATTCTTGCAACCATTGCAATGCTTACGTTTCAGGGGTCGTGGAACGATTATCTTATGCCGACAATATTTACGATTACGCGCCCGGAGCAGCAGACACTTATTGTCGGACTTATGGCGCTTAAAAGCACTACGGGTGCGGCGACAAACTGGAACCTTATGCTTGCGGGCTCGGTAATTGCGCTTTTACCTGTTCTGGTCGCATATTCTATCGGAAACAGATACTTTGTTTCGGGACTTGCGAGCGGCGCGGTGAAGGGGTAAAATGCGTTCTCCCCGCACACATGACGCGTTTTGCTGTGTGTGCGGGGTAATTTATATATTATATATCTTAGGGAGAAATCTAACGTGAAAGTTTCTTTCACGTTAGCCTTCGGCAGGATTAAATTGCCCGTGCGAAATTTTCCTCACTACGCTCGGAAACGCACATGGGCGTTAATAATCTCTTATCATTCCTTGCCTTGCCGATAAGAGATTTTCATTACTATTTGTGCCGATGCAGGGCGGCGGAATGGAGATTATTATGAAACATTTGGAACACGGTCCCGTGGTTTTTCTTGCGGGAGAGCATTACGACATAGTATGGACAACCTCGGTGCAGGGCGCGGCGTGGGTAAAGTCGGGCGGCAGGGAATACTATGATACGGTAACGGGAATTTTGCGTACGGAGGATACCGTACACAAGGTTACCGTGCCTAAGGAGGTACTGGACGCCGAGGGCGGCTATACGATTTTTTTCAGACAGGTTTTTGAAAAGACGTCGTACAGACCGAAAAGCGATGAAAAAGCGGAAAGCCGCGGCTTTGACTTTCGACCTGTAAGAAAGAACGCGGAGGTAAACATATATGTGATAGGCGACGCGCACGGATTTTACAAAGAGGCAATAGCGGAGGGCGAATATTTCGGAGATAAGCTCGATATGCTTGTCTTGAACGGCGATATTGCGGATAACGATATTGTGGCGCAGCTTGGCGGCGTTCTTGAAATAGGGTTTGGAGTTACGCACGGGAATATTCCAACGGTACACGTCTGAGTTAATCACGATGTACGCGGCAGCGCGGCGACATTGCTGCACAGGTTTACGGGAACGGACAAGGGGCGGTTTTATTTTGATTTTTCCGCCGGGGATATTTACGGAATAGCGCTCGATTGCGGCGAGGACAAGCTCGATTCGCACATAGAATACGGCGGACTGAATGTGTTTGACGTGTACCGCAGAAAGCAAACGGAGTTCCTTGACAGCATAATCGGCAAGGGTGATTACAGAAAGCACAGGCGGGTAATTGTTTTTTGTCACATACCGCTTGTAACGGAGCGCAACGAGCCGATGGCGGATATTTATGCCGAATGGGTAAGGCGGCTTAATGTAATCCGACCGGACGTGATGATATGTGCGCACGAACACCGTACGGACTTTGCCGCCGCGGGCGGAAATCTTTTTGACAGGGCAACGCTTGAGTTTCCTGTCATGACAGGCTCGGTACTGGAGGCGGAATGGATTGACGAGGTTTGCTGTTTCCGCGACATTGCGGGTACGGCGGTCAGCGTCGGTAATGAACGCATATTGATGCGCGTTACGGATTTTGAAAAAAAGGTAAGAGAAGAATATACAATATAAGCGGAGGAACAAGATGTCGATTGAAATAAGAAACAATCAGTTTCATCTGAAAACGAAAAACACAAGCTACATATTTTCACTGTACAGAGAGCGTTATCTGACACACCTTTACTGGGGAAAAAGGCTTGACTACACAGAGGATTTGACACATTTTACAGATGAGCCGATATGCTCGCGCGCCAACGCGCTCCATGTGCCGATTGATGAAACAAACAGTATGTTTGTGAGCGATTTGCAGCTGGAGTTTTCGGTATTCGGCGGGGGTGATTACCGTGCGCCGACCGTCATGGCGTGTGACTTTGAGAATTGTACGGTCAGTGAATTTGCCTTCTGCGGCAGCAGCGTTACGGACGGCAAGCCGAGCCTTGACGGACTTCCTGCGTCCTATTCGGGGGAGGATGACGTGAAAACTCTGCAAATGGAATTTATTGATAAAAAGACGGGACTTAAGGCGGTCTTAAGCTACAGTGTGTTTTACGAATATGACGTTATTGCAAGAAGCATCCGATACGAAAATACGGGTCGGCATACAGTGTCGCTTGTTTCGGCACAGTCGGCGACCGTGGACTTTTACGGTCGTGACTACAGTGTG
>URZD01000061.1 GCA_900552305.1 uncultured Eubacteriales bacterium | reverse complement strand
AAAAGCCGTTTCACAACGTCAAAATTCATAAGCGGCTCGCCGCCGAAAAAGTCCACCTCAAGGTTACGGCGGCTGCCCGAATTTTCGATAAGGAAGTCAAGCGCACGCTTTCCGACCTCAAAGCTCATCAGCGCGCGCTCGCCGTGGTATTTTCCCTGACTGGCAAAGCAGTAGGAGCAGTTAAGATTGCAGGTGTGCGCTATATGCAGGCAAAGCGCCTTTATAACGCCCGAGGTTTTCGCCTTCAGCGCACCCGCCATAGGCTCAAAGCTATCCTTTACAAACAGCTTGCCGTCCTCCTTCAGCTGCGCAATCTGGTCGTAGCACTCCCAAATCTCGTCCTCGGGAACATCGGGGTATTTACGGCAAATCTCGCTTATAACGCTGTCCCTGTCGTGATTTTCAAACATGGAAATCATATCGTATGCAATATCGTCCACCGTATGTATCGCCCCGGAACAGACGTCAAGGACAATATTCAAATCTCCGAATTTATACTGATGTATCATATTTCAACAGCCCTTCCGCCCACAAAAATAGAGTAAATCCAAGAGCCTTATCTGTGGGCAGATAAGGCATACCGCAGCCTGCGCGCACGGGGAAAACCGATACGCCCCGTAACTGAAAAATCTTAATTCTTTTAAATGCTCGCCTCGCAAGGCAATCGGCTGCGCAAAATATCTTAAAGCTAAAAAAGCCGCCCTGACGGGTGGCGTTTTTAGGCTTTAAATCATAATAAATTATTTGTTTTCGTTCTCGCAAGCCTGGTTTGCGATTCCGCAGCTCGTCTTGCAGGCGGACTGGCAGGAAGCCTGGCACTCGCCGCAGCCGCCGTTTTTAGCGCTCTCGCAAAGATTGCGTGTCTGAATGGTATTGATGTGTTTCATTTCATTAACCTCCAAAATATATTTAACTTAAATGATTATATCACAACAAAAAGGAAAAGTCAACCCGTGGACGTCCCAAATAATGTACCGCGCGTCAGAATCCCCCGCGCGGCATACGTCCGCGCATATGCTTCGCGCCGCTTTTCGGGCGTCACACAGATTTAACAGCCGCGCTGTCGGCACCGTTTCGCCGCACCAATTTTCGGACGGCGCAGTCTTGACATCCGCGCTGTCAGTGTTATTCCATCGCACGGATTTCACAGCCGCACTGTCGGTATCATTCCACCGCACAGATTTGGTCGCCGCTTCGCTTAGGCGCGCCGTTTTACCGCACGGATTTTCAGACGGCGCAAGCTTGACAGCCGCGCCGCCGCTTGCACTACGCCTTTTTGGCAACAACCTCTTTTGCCTTTTCCACGATTGTTTTTGTGTCAAGTCCGTAAATCTCGAACAGTCTTGCCGGAACGCCCGAACGTCCGAAAACGTCGCGCGTGCCTACTCTGAGCATGGGCGCGGGAGCGTTTTCCGCAAGAACCTCCGCAACCGCAGAACCCAGACCGCCTATGATATTATGCTCCTCCGCCGTAACGATTGCGCCTGTTTCGCGCGCCGCTTTGATTATTATCTCGCTGTCAATCGGCTTGATTGTATGTATATTTATTACGCGCGCGTCAATTCCGATTTCCGCCAGAGCCGTCTTTGCCTCCAGGGCATACGGCACCATAAGACCTGTCGCGATAATGCTCACGTCCTTGCCGTCCGCAAGCTGAACGCCCTTGCCAAGCTCAAATTTATAGTCCTCGCCGAAAATTGTCGGAACGGCAAGTCTGCCGAATCTCATGTAAACCGGTCCTTCATGGTCGATTGCCGCCTTTACCGCAAGCCGAGCCTCGGCAGCGTCGGCGGGGTTGATTATCGTCATGTTCGGAAGTGTACGCATAATGCCGATGTCCTCCAAGCACTGGTGCGTTGCGCCGTCCTCGCCGACCGAGATACCCGCGTGGGTCGCGCCGATTTTTACGTTGAGTTTGGGATAGCATATCGAGTTGCGAATCTGCTCAAATGCGCGCCCCGCCGCAAACATCGCAAACGAGCTTGCGAACGGAATCTTGCCGCAGGCGGAAAGACCCGCCGCAACCGACATCATGTTGCCCTCCGCAATTCCTACGTTTACAAATCTTTCGGGGTAAACCTTCTTAAAGCTGTCGGTTTTTGTGGATTTTGAAAGGTCGGCGTCAAGAACGACTATTCTTTCGTCGCTTCCGAATTCGGCAAGAGCCGCGCCGTATGCCTCTCTTGTAGCTTTTTTCTCACCTATCTTATACATCAGCAGTTACCTCCGAGTTCTTTTATGTATTCGTTAAGCTCTGCAATCGCAAGCGCGTATTGCTCGTCGTTCGGAGCCGCGCCGTGCCATGACGCCTCGTTCTCCATGAATGAAACGCCCCTGCCCTTTATGCTGCGCGCGATAATCATGGTCGGCTTGCCCTTTGTCGCCTTTGCCTCGTTTACCGCGCTTTCAAGCTCCTCAAAATTGTGCGCGTCAACCGAGATAACGTGCCAGTTGAAGGCGCGGAATTTCTCGTCAATCGGCGTAGGATTCATAACCTTGCGTATATCGCCGTCAATCTGAAGTCCGTTGAAGTCAAGGAACGCGGTTAGGTTGTCCAGCTTGTAATGAGCCGCGAACATAGCCGCCTCCCATACCTGACCTTCCTCGATTTCGCCGTCGCCGAGGATTGAATATACGCGGTAGCCCTTGTTGTCGAGCTTGCCCGCAAGCGCCATGCCACACGCCGCGCTTATGCCCTGTCCGAGAGAGCCTGTCGACATATCAACCCCGCAAACGCCCTTCATGTCGGGGTGTCCCTGAAGATAGCTTTCCGCATTTCTGAAGGTTTTTATATCCTCTTTGGGAATAAAGCCTTTTTCCGCCAGTATGCCGTAGAGCGCGGGCGCGCAGTGTCCCTTTGAAAGAACAAATCTGTCGCGGTCGGGATTTTTCGGATTCTTTGGGTCGACGTTCATAACCTCCGAATAAAGGTAGGTCATGATGTCCGCCGACGAAAGCGAGCCGCCCGGATGCCCCGACTTGGCGCTGTGTACCGCTTCAAGAGCCATCTTTCTGACGTTTGCCGCAGTCAGCTTCAAAGCCGTAATTTTTTCTGTGTTCATGTGTTTACCTCCGTTTATAGTATATTTTAGAATTTCGCAAAGCCGTTTCCGAACGCCTCTTTGACGTCGGAAACAATAAAAAATGCGTCTTTATCCAAGCTTTGTATAATTTTTTTCATTTTGCCGATTTCATATTTTTTCACAACACACATCAGGACAGATTTTTTTCTTCCCGTATACGGCGATGACGCGTGAAGTACGGTGCTGCCGTGTTCCAGTACGGACGAAATCTCCGCCGAAATGACCTCCGGCTTGTCCGAAATTATAAATACCATTTTTGCAAAATCGATACCCTCGACAATCAAGTCAAGCACATAGGAGCTTACAAAAAGCGCCGCGGCGGAGTACAAAACATTCTCCCACCGTCCGTAAGCCGCTCCCGAAAGCAGCGCCACGGCGGCGTCTATCATCAGCACGAATCTGCCGACCGAGAAGTCGGGAAACCGTTTTTTAAGGATATGTGCCGCAATGTCCGTGCCGCCCGTTGTCATACCCGCGCGGAACACAAGACCTATGCCTATGCCCATCAGCGCGCCGCCGTAGACCGACGACAGTATCATGTCCGAGGTTATCGGCTTTAAACAGCCGAGTATGTCTGTTGCCGCGGAAAGACACAGCATTCCAAGCAGCGACCTTATCATATATGCGCGGTCAAAATGCCTGCGCCCCCATATAAATATAGGTATATTTATCACAAGAATAAGCGCCCCGACCGAAATGTCCGCGACCCTTCCGAGTAGGTGGCTTACAACCGTTGCAAGTCCGCTGGCGCCGCCCGCGGCTATGCCCGCGGGGATAAGAAACATATTAAGCGCCGCCGCCATAATCACCGCGCCCAAAAGCGCGGACAGGTAGTTCAGTAATTTTTTTTGCATTTCCGCATACTCTCCTTATAAGTAAAATATGTAGAAATGCCGTTTTGTCAAGCCGCGGCGCGCCCCGCAAAAACGCATTTTTGTTTATGTCGACCGCCAAATCCGCGCGGTTGCACGTTGCGCAGTTGGCGCTGTTGGCGCTGTTGGCACGGCTGCTGTGGTTGGCACGGCTACCGTGATTGCCGTGATTGCCGTGATTGCCGTGATTGCCGTGATTGCCGTGTTCGGCGTGTTCAGCGCGATTGGCACGGTTGGCGTAATTGCCGTAATTGGCGTTATTTTCACATTTGCGCAAACCAACCCACGGCTACGAAATCAGCTCGGAGAGCAGCTCGCAGATGCGCTCGCTGTCGCCCCTAAGATAAAGCCAGCCGATAAGAGCCTCTATGCCCGTTGCCGACTTATAGTCGCGCAGCACAGCATTTTTCGGCGGGCGCGAGTATGTGTTTCTGCCGCGCTTATATATCGCCGATTCCTCCGCGGTAAGCCTGTCGGAAATCTTTTGGTACAAATCCGACTGCGCCTTTGCGTTGACATATGTTGTCGCGGTGCGGTGCAGCTGCTTTATGGGGAGCCTTGTGTCCTTTATCAGATATGTGCGGACAAAAAGCTCGTAAACGCAGTCTCCGATGTACGCAAGCGTAAGCGGCGAATACTGCTCCGGCGAAACCGCCTCACCTATTTTAAATTTTTCAAGAAACGTATCAAGCATTTTATTTTTTCAGCTCCGCCCCCCGCCCGCGGGCGCGGGTCGGCTCTCCTTTATGTTTGTATCTTCCGCGGCTGTGGGTACGGCTATTTGCCGCCCGCAACTGACCGCCCGCAGTATCCGCACGCAGTCTTGACAGCGCGCGCCGTAATGGCGCGCCGCAATTTTCCGCGGTTTATTTTCCGCTATTCCCTGACAATCTGCTGTCCCTGCGGCGTGTCCTTGACGGTAATTCCCATTTCGCGCAGCTTATCGCGCAGCTCATCCGACTTCGCCCAGTCGCGGATCCCTCTTGCCGCCTGTCTTTCGTCAAGCAGAGCCTTTACCTCCGCCGAAATCTCTCCGTCCTCCGATTTTTGGAGAAGTCCCAAGACTCCGCCAAGCTCCTTTACCGTATCGACCGTAAAACCGATAACTTCCTTTGAAAATCCGCTCTGTGCGGTTATCGCCTTGTTTGCCTCGGACACAATCTCGAATATCGCGGAAATCGCGTCCGCGGTATTCAAATCGTCGTCCATTGCCGCAATGTATTTTGCCTTCAGCGTCTCGATTTTTTCCTTATACTCCTTCTCCTTGTCGGTCAGCGCGTGGCTGTCCGCCTTCTCCGCAAAGAATTTCATGTCGGAAATGCAGTTGTAAATTCTTTCAAGTCCCGACCTTGCCGACTCCATAAGCGTTTTGCTGAAGTTAATCGGACTTCTGTAGTGAGCCGAGAGCATGAAAAAGCGTATTACCTCATAGTCAAACTCCTCCGCAATCTCGCGAACGGTAAAGAAGTTGCCGAGCGACTTTGACATCTTTTTGTTATCGATGTTTATATAGCCGTTGTGCATCCAGTAGTTGGCAAACGGCACGCCGTGAGCGCACTCACTCTGCGCAATTTCGTTTTCGTGGTGCGGGAAAATCAAATCCTGTCCGCCGCTGTGTATATCGATTGTCTTTGCAAGGTACTTGTTCGCCATGGCGCTGCATTCAATGTGCCAGCCGGGTCTGCCGAGCCCCCACGGGCTCTCCCATGCCGGCTCGCCCGGCTTTTGCTTTTTCCAAAGCGCAAAATCCATAGGGTCGTTCTTGTCCTCGTTTATGTTTATTCTTGCTCCGCTCTCCAAATCCTCAAGCGGCTGATGCGACAGCTTTCCGTACTCCTTGAACTTTTTAGTTGCAAAGTACACGTCGCCGTCCACGTTATAGGCATAGCCTTTTTCCTCAAGCTCCCTGATAATTCCGATAATCGCGTCAATATTCTCGGTCGCGCGCGGATGTACGGTCGCGCGCTTTATACCAAGATTGTCCGCGTCCTTAAAATACTCCGCGATATATCGGTCGGCAAGCTCCTTAACCGTGATTCCCAGCTCGTTCGCCTTGTTTATCATCTTGTCGTCTATGTCGGTAAAGTTCTGTACAAAATACACGGTGTTACCGCAGTATTCAAGATATCTGCGAAGCGTATCGAATATGATAAACGGGCGCGCGTTTCCTATATGAAAATAGTTGTAAACCGTCGGACCGCAGGAATACATTCTTACAACGCCCTTTTCTATCGGGATAAATTCCTCTTTTTTGCGGGTCAGTGTATTAAAGACCTTCATGCTATCATTCCTTTCAATATATAGAAGTTACTCGGATTTCTCCGTTTCGAGCCGCTTTTTTATCTTGTCAATCTCGCCGCGCAGCTTACACAGCTCCATCGAAACAGGGTCGGGGATGTGTATCTGGTCAAGGTCGATTTTCGCCCTTGCAACCTTCACGTTGTCGCGCTTTACTATGTGCGCCGGCACGCCTACGCAGGTACAGTTGGGCGGTATCTCGTTCAGAACGACCGCGTTCGCGGCAACCTTGCTGTTGTCGCCGATTGTAAACGGTCCCAAAACCTTTGCCCCGCTGCCGATTGTGACATTGTTGCCGATTGTCGGGTGTCGCTTGCCTTTGTCCTTGCCCGTTCCGCCGAGGGTCACGCCCTGATAGATTGTGCAGTTGTCGCCGATAACCGTTGTTTCGCCGATTACAACGCCCATTCCGTGGTCGATAAAGAATCCCGAGCCAATCTCCGCGCCCGGGTGGATTTCTATGCCGGTCTTTTTTCGCGTCCGCTTCGAAATCCAGTCCGCAATAAACCAGTGACCGCGGACATAAAGACGGTGAGCAATACGGTAGCATATTACCGCCCTGACGCCGGGATACAGAAAAAGCACCTGCGCTCTTGACTTTGCTGCGGGGTCGCGCTCAAAAACAAGGCTTATCTCCTCGTTAAGAGTTTTTAATATACCCAAACCGTACACCGCCTTCAAAAAAATTTTTGTTATTTTTAATCATACCTATATATTATACACTAAAAAAGCTTCTTAGTAAAGCAGTTTATGAAATTTATATATAAATTTATGAAATTTTTTCAATTTCTCTGTTTTTCGGCCGCGTTTTTATATCAAAAATTCGTCGCCCTTCAACAAAAATAAATAAAAATTTTAAAAAATATTGCGCAAATTTCAATCTTATGATAAAATAATACGATAGAAATCAATCGGAGGTGACGTCATTTGCATTTTACCGAAGCCGACGTTGCAAAAATGTGTTCAAGCCGAAATACATTTTACGCGGGTAAGCAATACCTTGAAAACAAAAGAATCAAAAAAATCGAAAAGAGCCGGATTAACTCCGGTGAAATGTATATTTACGCAAAGGTCAAAGGGTCGCAGCTTTACAATGTCACAATATGGATTGAGGACGGCCGTATCTCGCACAAGCTGTGCGACTGCCCTTCCTTTCACAAGTACCCCGGCATCTGCAAGCACATAGCCGCGGTACTCCTTTCCTATGCGGAAAAGCAGGAAACAGACGAAACTGCCGCTGTGCGCACCGCTCCCGAAATGAGCAAAATCATCCGCACATATACCAACCGCGAGAACGCGGCGGCGGTAACCATGGACAAAAGCGAAAAAATCGCGCTCCTGCCGCACCTTACCGTACGCGGAATCCGCGATGTCTGCGCCGACTTCCGCGTCGGCATAAACCGCAAGTACGTCATAAAGGACGTCTGCGCCTTCTCGCGCAGCGTCAAAAACTGCGAATACTTTGAGTACGGAAAGGGCTTTGGCTTTCTTCATACCCGCAACGCCTTTGACGAACGCTCAAAGCGGCTTTCCGACCTGATACGCGACGTTGCGCATGAAAACGAGGTGTTTAACGCCTTTTATAACAAATACGCGTACGTTCACACGCTCTCCGCGCGCGAGCTGACGCTCTCCGCCGCGGACATCGACTCGTTAATCGACATCTGCATGGGCGGAAAAATCGATATCACCGCCCGCCATGACGAAAACATGAAGCTTGAAACAGTTGACGAAAACCCGATTACAAAAATCACCGTTTCAAAGCTCGGCGCCGGCGGCGCGTCCGTCACCCTCGGCAAAATGGCTGTCATATTCGGCAGCAAACGCTGCTATGTCTGTATGGACGGAAAAATGTACCGTTGCAGCGCTGACTACTACGCCGCGATGGGCAGCTTTTTGGGTACTGCGTCGCTCGTTGACGGAAAACCGCTCACGGTCAGCCGCGAGGACATGGTATTCTTTGTGAACAACGTCCTGCCCTCCGTTTCGCGCTTTGCGGACATTGAAACGGAGGGTCTTGACCTCAGCCAATACGCGATGCCGGACGCGACCGTCAAATTCTTTATCGACAACCCCGCGGCGGGTACGGTTACCTGCAAAACCGAGTGCAGCTACGGCGATGTAAGGGTCGATTTGTTTGATGACGCGCCGCAGCGGAAAACCTACCGCAACAGGGGCATGGAAACAAATATAAAAATGTGCCTTATGCGCTATTTTGACCGCACCGACGGCGGACTTATGCTCATACAAAACGACGATGACGCGGTATACCGCCTTGCCGATACCGGACTTGACGAGCTGCGCCAATTCGGCGAGGTATATATCTCGGAGCAGTTCGAGCGCATACGGATTGCGCCCACTCCGAAATTCTCAATCGGGGTTTCGCTCAGCGACGGACTGCTCAATCTGGAGCTTGACACACAGGAGCTTAATCTGCGCGAGCTTTCAAACATTCTTAAAAGCTACAGGCAGCGCAAAAAATACCACCGCCTTCCGGACGGCTCCTTCCTCAAGCTGGAGGACAACGCGCTTGCGGCGGTTGCCGAGGCGGCGGGCGAACTCGGCGGCGAGCTTGACGGCGGCAGCGGGACAATCTCCATGCCGCGCTACCGCGCGCTGTATATCGACAGCGTTTTAAAGGGCGACGTGGACGTGCGCCGCGACGCGAACTTTAAGGCGCTTATCCGTAACGTCAAATCGGTCGAGGACAGTGACTTTAAGATTCCGGAATCGCTGCGCAAAATCCTGCGCAACTTCCAAAGAACAGGCTTCCGCTGGCTTAAAACGCTTGACTCCTACGGTCTGAGCGGAATCCTCGCCGATGAAATGGGACTCGGAAAAACGCTGCAGATTATATCGCTGTTCCTGTCCGCAAAGGAGGACGGCGACGGCGGAACATCGCTTATTGTCTGCCCCGCGTCGCTTGTCTACAACTGGGAAAGCGAAATCAGCAGCTTTGCCCCCGGACTCTCCGTCCGCGTGGTTTGCGGCACGCCCGAGGAACGCCAAAACGCCGTCAGGGACTACAAAAGCTATGACGTTCTGATAACCTCGTACGACCTTTTAAAACGCGATACGGAGCTTTACCGCAACATCAGTTTCCGTTTTGAGGTAATCGATGAGGCACAGTATATCAAGAACTACTTTACGCAGAGCGCAAAGGCGGTCAAGGGAATAAGCGCAAAATCGCGCTTTGCCCTTACAGGAACGCCGATAGAAAACCGTCTCAGCGAGCTTTGGAGCATATTCGACTACCTTATGCCCGGCTTTTTGTACGATTATCAAAGGTTCCGCGACGAATTCGAGGCGCCGATTGTACGCGACAAGGACGAAACCGCGCTTTCGCGGCTGCGCCGCATGATTGCTCCGTTTATACTGCGCCGTCTGAAAGCGGACGTGCTGCACGAGCTGCCCGAAAAGCTGGAAAATATCGTTATCTCCAAAATGGATACGGAGCAGGAAAAGCTGTACTACGCTCATGTAAAGCAGCTGCGCGACAGCCTGAAAAACTCGGCGGGGAAAACGCTGGGCAAGGACGCTATCCGCGTTTTGGCGGAGCTGACGCGGCTGCGCCAGATATGCTGCGACCCGTCGCTGTTTTACGAAAACTACACGGGTGGCTCGGCAAAAATGGAAACCTGCATGAATATCATAAGGGAAACGGTGGACAACGGACACAAGGCGCTTTTGTTCTCGCAGTTTACCTCCATGCTTGAAATATTTGAAAAACGGCTGCGTGAGGAAAAAATCGACTTTTTCACCCTCACCGGCGCGACAGGCAAGGAAAAGCGTATGTCGCTTGTAAACAGCTTTCAAAACGGCAAAACGCCGGTATTCCTTATCTCGCTGAAGGCGGGCGGCACGGGTCTTAACCTTACCGCCGCGGACGTCGTGATACACTATGACCCGTGGTGGAACACCGCCGCGCAGGAGCAGGCGACCGACAGGGCGCACCGCATAGGGCAAAAGCACGTTGTAACCGTCTACAAATTTATCGCAAAGGGAACGATCGAGGAAAGCATCCTAAAGCTGCAGGAGAGCAAGCGCAGCCTTGCGGAAAGCATAATTTCGGAAAACAGCGACGTTTCTTCGTCGCTGACAAAGGATGACATTCTCGCTATTCTGGAAGGCGACGGAAAATAGCGGCTCTGCCGCGCGCTAAGGCTTGCGCGCACAAAACAGCGGCTTTGCTGCGGTTTACGGCTTGCGCGCCAAAACGGCGGCTTTGCCGCGGATTAAGTTTTCGCAGCTTTGCCGCAAATTCAAAAAATCTATGCTGCGGCAGCAAATGCCGCAGCGGAAAATAAAAATTCACAAAAGGGGAAATGAACAATGAAAATCAGAAAACTCACAATTGCCGCACTCAGCGCGGCAGCAGTCACAGCAAGCGTATGCGGCTCCGCATTTGCGGACGGCGCGGCGGCAGACAAAATAACCGTAACCATGAACGGACAGCCGATGAGCTTTGACGTTGACCCGATTATGGA
>URZD01000060.1 GCA_900552305.1 uncultured Eubacteriales bacterium | reverse complement strand
GGGTGTACCGTAGCAGACGTCGGGAACTGAGGTCGCCGCGGCAGCGTTAAGCGTACCGATACCGGCTATAAGAAGCGTTGAAAGAACTGCTGCTTTTAATACTCTCATTTTTGTATCTCCCTTTTTGTTTCGTATTGGTTACTGCGCTATATAGTTCTTAAAATCAGGGTACTTGGCGTTAAATTCCGCATCGGTCATTGTCAGTATATAATACTGCGGCTTTGCCTGATAGCGTCTGTCAAACAGACCCGCGTAGTCCTTATGAGTAAATCCGCCCTCGCGGTTCGGGTATGCAAAACCGTCCGCAAAAGTCCAGAATACAACGCGTCCGAGTCTGCCGTTATCCGCAAGTATTTCATACTCCGTGAACAAATCCTTCAGCAGCTTTGCCTGCTTGTATTCGCGCTCCTTTGTAACGCCGTCCTCCAGAATCGGAACCATTTTACCGATTTCATCATAGCTGTAAGCCTTTATATCAAGCTCTGTTATGTCGATTTTAATACTGTCATCAACCGATGATAAAATACCAAGCGATTCCTTCAATACGTTTATATTGTCATTGTATGCGTAATGCGACTGAACGCCGATTTTGTCAAGCATATATTTGCCCGTCTGCGGATCCTTTATATGACTGTTGACAAGGCTTGCAACCGCTCTCGCCTTATCCGGTGAATATGAGCAATAATCATTATATCTCAGCTCTGCCGGGTTTTCGGTGCTGTTGTACATCTGCGCCACCTGGAATGCTACCGTTACATAATCATATGCCGCATTGTCATCCGTACCGCTTGGGTCAAACGCCTTTGCAATCGCGTTTCTCTTGCATTTGCAGTTTTCCGCAGTGTCACCCACAGCCTCGTTGACAACATCCCATACCGCGATATGTCCCTGCGTGCCGTCATATCCGTCAACAGTGTATTCCTCCGGGTCACCCTTACCGTTAAAGTGATTCATAACCTTTTGGATATAGCCGTTTATAAACTCTGTTGCTGTTTCTCTGTTAAGCAGATTGTTTCCGTCCTTGTCATAAAAGTATTTTGTACTTACCGCCGCCGTGTCGTAGATAAGCGCATGACCCGTTATATCACTGATACCGTTGTCATAGCAGAATTTCATCAGCTCATCCGCACCCGTAAAAGTATATTCATCCATATTCGTCGGGTCTTTTATTATCTCCGGCATCTTGAAGTAGCCGTCGGACACCGCCGCGTTAAAGTGCTTTTTAAGCAGCTTTGCAAACAGCGGCCATCTTTTCTGCGCCCCGTTTTCAACAGCCGTTCCTACATGAAACTTATCCGCATACTTGCTGTAAAGCGCCGCAATGTCATTCTGAATATCATTGTCGCGGTAGGTTACTGTGCTTGCCGTATCCGAAACGCCCTCGGGCTTTGTCGGCTCAACCGTTTCCATATCGTCATAGAATGTACCGTCGCCCGCCTTATCTGATACTATAGTAAAGTCATCCACATAATAACCGACTGTGGACGGATTCGACTTTATCTGTACATATGCTTCTGTCATATCTGTGGTGTCGGCATACTGTGACAGGTCAATTTCCGCATACATTTTTGTCCAGTTATATCCAATCGGCTTTGTGCTTGCCAACTCCGGCCATGCGTTGCCGCCGTCTGTCTTACCCTTGGGGATATAAAGCTGGAAACTGAATGACGGCGTTTTGTTTGTTTTATAGAATTTTTCTATATTCCTGATATAGCCGCTTATCTTAAGTTTTGAGTTCTTGTCAACTCCCGCAAGCGATACGCGCAACGTTTTCCATTCCTGTGTACGTCCGTCCACCTTTGCGCTGTATTCGCCTGTATTCGACGGAACCGTCTTGGTAAGAGTTATGCAGTCGTTTGCGTTTGCGGTAAACATATCAAGAGTATCCTTTTCAAAGCTTGCCCGCTTTGTCCATACGCTCCTGTCAAGCTCCTTTACCGACTTGTCAACTGCCTTTATTTCTATATCGTCAAGATAGAACATTTCGTTTTTACGCAGATTGTTGTAATACCACTGAGTTTTATTTGCTCTGTCCTCCGTCACGACAAAGCACAAATCACAGTATCCGTTGCCGTTAAAGTTCTCTGCCTTTGGTGTGAATCTGTAGGTATACTTATGCCACGACTTTGGCATCGACGCAACATAATTAACCATATAATCTGTGTCCTGACCGTCCACCAGCGGTCTGTTATCGTACTGAATTATTCCCGGCGCTGTTGTCCAGCCTGCTCCGTATTTCTTGTTCCACGCATCACTGCCGCTGATTTCTCTTGAATTTTCATAATTATCATCATGTTTTACAAGTCCGGCATAAAGCGAACGCTTTAACGTATTGTCAAACGCCCAAAAACTCATCTCGTATTCCTTACCCGGTACAAGATCCATTGACGAAACCTTCGTCCTTATCGTAAGCTGAGAGCCGCCGCCCCAGTCCCCGGCAGTGTTCATTACAGCCAGCATCTTTGTGCTGCCCGGCGCCGGCGTCTTAACCGCGTCAGCGTCCTCTGCCGCCGGGTTGTCGCCCGATGCTTTTCCGTCCGGGTTGCTGAACGTAGCCTCGTCGGTACCCTTTACCGTAATTTTATGCGAGCCGATCACATTTGTCCATTTGTTTGTGTCCGACATTGTGTTGGACAATCTATTTGATGTAACAGCAGTTTCTGTTGTGTCATCCTCAAAATTCCAGTTAAGACCCTTGCTGTTCATGTCGTCATAGAATACGTTGGTTGCCGCATTCTCGCATACTACCGAAATATCATCGATATAACAGTCAACCGCTGTTTGATTTGCAGTAATGACACCGAATTTCAGAAAATACGAACTATCTTCCGTGGGGGTGCTTGCCAAATCAAATTCAAGCGATAAATTGTGCCACTTGTCATCCTTTACCGATAGCACTTTCTTCTGAGCAATAACATTTTTACCTTTCTGCTTTGCGGTCACACGGATAAACATATACTGGTCGGAGTTTGAAGCCATAGCCTTTTTTATATTGGCATTTATCTTCATTTTGCCTTTTGTTCCGCACTCTGTCTTTTTAACCGGAAGTACTAAAACATCTTCCTGTCCCTTACCGTTTACAATCTTTGCGTACTTGTTTCCTGTATTCGCAACAGAGCCGTCGTCTGCAATTTCAAAATTTGCCTGATTAGAGCTATACTTTGTAAAAATTCCGAAGTTACCGCTTTCAAACGAAGTTCTTACACGGTATCCGTTGTCTTTAGGAAAATCCGCAACCTTGTACGAAAAACTGCTTGCCAATGTGTTGTACGCCGTTTCATATGCCGCAACCTCGGGCTTTAACGAACCTTCGTTCCAAATATAGGTTTTCACCTTTTCCGCACCGTCCGCGCTTACGTCAAGCACATAGTCCGACGAGCCGTCCGCGCCGATTACTCCGTTGCCGGATCCGATTAGGCGGTTATCCTTGTCGTAAACCGCGGTAATCGATTTCTTACCCGCATACGCGCTGCCGTTTTCATAGGAAACGCTTATGTCCGCTTTGCGCGGATATGTAAGCGTTCCTGCCTCTTCTTCAGCTCTTGTTCCCTGTTGCCACACGCCGCTGACCGCCGGTACAGGCGCGGCGTCCTCCGCTGCCGCAGTGACACTCACCGTGCCAATACACGTCGCAAGAAGTGTCAGTGCGGAGCATCCCGCAACAAGCCTTTTACCAAACATTTTCATTTGACTTCCTCCTTTTGCGCTTTCGCGCCATGAATGGGAATCTCCGCACGCGCGGCGCTGCAGACGCCGCACCCGCAGAAAATTCCGTAATTCTATAACATATCGGCTGCGCCGTACGCTCGCCGCCGTTTATGTTCAAAATTTTTGCCTGTGATAGTGTAAATGCCGCTATATATGCAATTTTGCATTTCGGCATATCGGGTTTGCCCTGATATGCCCGACATTTTTACACCCTTTCCTATCTTTCCGCCGTCTTTTTAACCGTAATGTTACTTACCGTTTTGTCACACTCGACCGTTATCTTATCCGAATCGGTTATTCCCGAAACATCTGCCGCGCTGATAACAACCTCCGCAATGCCTGCGCCGCCGTCAAACATTTCCGCGTCAGCCGTTACTCCGCCGATAACAACCCTTGCGGTATCTTCGGCTGTGCCGCCGTCCACATCAAACTCGACAAGATACCTGCCCGCGCCAAAACTTTTAAGAGCCTCCGTACTCGGATAAATATTGTTACCGTTTATGTAAAGCGGACTGATAAGGTATTCCTTTTCAAATATAGAGCCAAAGCCCTTTGTTATATCAAAGGTGATGTCGCCCTTGCTGCCCGCGGGCATTGCGCCCTTAAACACATAGGCGTTTCTGCCGTCCTCAACGGTTATGCTTTCGTTCAAAATTCTTGAACTGCCGACCTTCAGCACTGCTTTTACGCCGTCAACCTTTTCAAAGCCGACAATGTCGGTAATGAAGAACACCGTCTTTCCGCCGCTTTTTTCAATCTCGCTGCGGTTAAGGTTTTTCAGTATATGAATATCGTCCGCCGAAAAGCCGCCGTTTGCGCTGATGTTCAGCATTATCCTGTCTTTATCCTTTTCAAAAGCCGAGCCGGCGCGATCGCCGAGCAGATAGTACATATCGCTCGAAAGCGAAAACTCCGCCGTCAGAGTTTCCCACTCGTCATCCTTCTCTATCGTCTTTGACACGTCAAAAAGCTCATCATTTCCGTCTACAATCGCGGTCGCCGTAACTGTTTTACCCGCCTCGCCCTTCACCTTCATTGAGAATTTGAAGTCGGTGGTTTTTACCGCGTCTGTCACATGGACAAGGCTTATGTTGTCAAGATACATCTTTTCGCAGCCGAATATATCTCTTAGGTTGGTAATCACCGGCGCGGTCGTAATCAGCCACAGCGTTGTATAGCCGTCCTCGCTGAAATCATCGTTTGTCGGCGTAAATGTTACCGAATACTCGTTCCACTGCCTTGCCGCCGCAGCTGCAACCCTGTTTTCCTCCGGGTTTTCATAATTTATTACACCGTTGTTCACCGCTAAGTCGGTGTTTACGGCAAGCTCCGTGTCCGAATATGGTGTAAGACCGAAGTAAATCGGACGCCTTTGCGAGTTCTGTGTAAACCAAAAGCTTAGCCTGTATTCCTCGCCCGCTGTCAGCGTATCGCGTGACAGCTTTACTCTTGCGCCCATATATCCCATCCACGCATTTTTCATAGGGTTGAATACGGTAAGGCAGGTTTTGCTGCCCTCCGCGGGGATTGCTTCGGTTACGCCACTGTCGGGTTTTATTATATTCTCCGACTTACCTCCGTTTTCCTTATAGCCTACGTTGTAAATCTCGGTATTTGCTGTCGGCTCGGTATAGATTTCGGTCGTCTTTCTTACAACCGTCCACTTTCCCAAGTCCGCAGCGCCCTTAAGCTCCGCGTTTTTGGTATAGTCGGACTCATTCTCAAAGTCCCAAAAAAGTCCGTCGCCGTTTGACGCGTTTCTGTAGATACCGCTGCCGATTCCCGTGCTGATTCCGCAGCTGCCGCTGCCCGACGGTGTAACCGCCGCCGCGCCGCCGTCCGCATCCAGAGTTCCGCCCGATACATCCCAGCCGTCAGCGTCCTTTTCAAACTCCGTCTGCGCCGTTATTATGTCGATACCCGCCGACGCGTCAAGGAGCAGGGCGCGGTTTGCCGCCGCAAAGGCTGTACACGGCGCGGCTGCCATTACTGTGCAGAGCGCTGCGGACAGTATTCTCAAAAACATCTTCTTTTTCATATCTGTGTTCACCGATTCCTTTCTCAAGGTTTAAAACGTTTTTCTATTTTCCCGAAATATTTATCATATTTCTGTCTGCGTTATACTCGTTTGAATATCCCATAAGCGTTGTAAGCTCTATAATCGGCGCGTATATGCTTCCGTCCCTTTCAAGAATCGGATTCTGCATTTTATATCCTTCAAAAGCCTTGTTTATCATGTCGCCGTCCTTTATCTCGAAGAACACGCCGTTTTTGATAAAGTTATACTTGCCGCCGAGCTTGACATATGCAACACCGAGGTTATCCAAAAGCTCGGATATCTCCATATACTTTACGCCCTTTTCGTCTATTATCGACTTGTCATCGTCCTTCAGCTCCGTCTGAACCGCGTTCACCACCAAGCGTGTTACCTTGTTATTTTCCTTGAGTATTTCGTTATAATACTTTTCGGGGTCAACAATCGCCCAGAACTGCGGCTTTGCCTGGTAATCACGATCGAATATTCCGCAGTATTCCGTTCTCAGGAATGATGAGTCACGGTTTTCAAAGGAGAAGTTATCCGCAAATGTCCAGAATACTATACGGTTGATATGCTCCGCATACTCGCGGTACAGCTTGAACAGCTCCGCATATATCGTAGCCTGACTGAACTCCACCTCCTTCGGAAGTCCCTTTTCGTAAAGCACCTTCTTTGCCGTTCTCTGTAGCGAGGTATAAGCCTTCAAATCCAGCTCGGTAACGTCTATCGACAGTCCGAGTCCCATGTACATCTGGAAGGTTTTTCTTATATTTGAAACAAGGGTGTCCGCGTTATAGTGCGACTGTATGCCGACTATGTCAACCCTTCTTCCGCGGTCAAGCAGACCCTTTACCAGCTTATACACCGACTCACCTTCCATAAAGTCGTTATATCGGAGTGCGACGTTGTTGTAGCCCGTTTCCTCCGCGAACTTGAACGCGTAGTCGATATAATCCGCGCCAAGCACCTCAAACCACGAGCCGTTTCTTCTGTAGTTGATGTTTCCTTCACTGTCAACGCCGCTTACCGCCTCGTTGACTACGTTCCAAGCCTCGATATGCCAATCGGAATAATCGACCCCGGGTAGGTATTCCTCCGCAGCGCCGTCACCTTCAAAGTGTTTCATGACGGTTGTTATGTATTCCTTTAAGAATTTAAGCACCGAATCCTTGTCAAGATACGAGCCGTCCTCCTTAACAACGTATTTTCTTGCGCCCTTTGTTTCCCACACAAGAACGTGACCCGTCATTTCCATTCCGTTGCGCTTTGCAAAGTCGAACAGCCTGTCGGGATAGTCAAAGGTGTATTTGCTGTAATCGTTTTTATCGCGCAGAATCTCGCCCATCTGATACAGACCGTCCGATACAATCGAGTTAAAGTGCTTTTTAACAAGACGTCCGTATCTTGTTGTTTCGGACTCGGTACGGTTCTGAATTGCCGCGCCGATTTTGAAGTAGTTTTTGAACACGTCTTTAAGCGACGGAATATCGTCCTGTATCTCCACATAATTCGGCGACGGCTGATACGGTGTTGCCGACATATTCTCGTCACGCGGCTGAGGCTCGTAATTCATATCGTCATACAAATCGCCGTCCGTATCGGTTGTCACATAAACGTCATCGACATAATAATCAAAAAATCCGCCAATGTTTACTCCCGCAACAATCTGGATTCCTACCGCACCCGTAACCTTATACTGCGTGCAGTCGATTGTTCCCGTAAGCTGCGTCCAGCCGTTGTCGCTCGCCGCTGTTGACGCTGAAACCGCAGGCCACTTCTTGCCCGAGCCTGTCGGGATAATTGCCTGGAGCGTGTACTGCTTTGTCCCCTGTCCGGGCGGCGTTCTTACCCAGCACGAAAAGTTTATTTTCGCGTCCTTTGCCGCCTTGTCAAAGTACATCATCATTGTTCCGTCAGACAGCTGACGGTTTGTAATCTTCATGCAGTGTGTTCCTGTGTGTGCCGGAACCTCATCGGTTATAAAATACTCCGCAGTACCGTTCAGCTTGAAGTATTCAAGCGTGTTCTTCTCGAACGATGCGCGAATCGTATATTTTCCGGTCGGTTTCAGCTCCTCTACCGGGTTTTCCTCGGCTGCCGACGCTCTGTCGGACGTGACCATAAAGTCGTCTATCAGACAGCTTGCAATGCCGTCCGCGTTTCTTGCTGTAACCGCAATCTGCGGACTTGAGGTCATGGTTATGTATTTTGTATACATTTTCCCGGAAAGGTTTACCCATCTGCCCGCCGAGTTTTTCTCGCCCAGCTTATACTTTTTCTCGCCCTGGGCGGTTTTTAAGAACAGCCAAAGCTCAAATGTTGTCTTTTCGTCTTTCTCGGGTTTCACCCATACCGAGATATTTGAGGTTGCCTCGCGGTTGACCTCGGTGAGTGTAATCCTCGGCGCGCCCGTTTCATCTGAATATCCCGAAAGCCTTACCGATTTCTTTTCCGTCCTTGCGTCATCCGCCGTATACTCTGCCTTGCCGCTCTTTTGCTCAAAGACAATCTTCTCATCCTCGAACGACGTGTTGTAAATCGTGAATTCTGCACCCGCAAAAGCGACAGACTGAACGCAGCCGAGCATCATCGCCGCCGCAAGGATAAAAGTTATAATTTGCTTTCCTGTTTTCATTGACTTTCCTCCCATTTTCATTATGTTAAATCTTCCTTTTTGATGTCCGACATACCAAAATAGCTTGCCACCGTGATATATATTGTGTCGCCGCCGTTCTTTATGACAGCCGCCTCTTTCTTATCGCGGTCTACGCGGAACTCAAACCTTGCCGAAGCTCCGTTTTTGCCTGTAAAGGTAACCGCGCCCTCGGGGTTTTCGAGTCCGTACTCCGCACGGCGCTCCGCGGTGTTTCTGTATGCTCTTTTCGCAAACATATTTTCCGAATACAGCCCCGCCTCGCTGCGCATTTTTTCGTTCGTTACCTCGTACTCGCCTTCGTTCTCGCTTGAAACCTTCCACACTCCCGCAGATTGCTTTACCGCAGTGAAAGCGTTGCTGCCTTCCACTTTGATTTCCGCTATATCCTCATACGGCAGCGAAAAAAGTTTCATATCCATAAACTGCCAACGCTTTGTGCCGAGTGCGTTCGCGCTGCCCATATATATCGAGAACACCGCGCCGTCATCGCGTATAACGTAGTATTCGGTTTTTGACGGCGTTGCTTTGCCAAGGCTTAAAGCTGTCTCGCCGTTTTCCGTAATGTATCTTACCCTCGCCGCCGGATTGTCCGCGCCGTACTGCGCCAAATCATCAGCACTGCAATTTTCGGCAATAAGCCGTCCGTCAATTTTCAAAAGGCTTTTTAAAAGCTGCTCCGATGTCTTTTCATCAATCTCGTCCCTGCCGTCAAGAAGGATTTTTCCGTCCTTTTGTTCAAGGGTAAAATCGTCATCCGCACTTTCAAATTCTATCATTTTAATTTTGTCGCGCCCGATATTTACTGCATCCTCACGCTCGGTTTCGGTGTTGTATCGGTTTGACGATTCCATTCGGCTCACCGCAAACCACCCTGCAAGACAAAGCGCCAGTACCGCCGCGGCAATAATCGACCCTTTATACTTTCTCATAGGTTTCTCCTTTTCAGCCATACCGCAATACCCGTTACAAACGCCGCAAGCGGAAGTATGCCGCCGAATATGATTATATAAAAGAACTTTTGCGTGTTTGTCAGCATCAGCGTTTTGCTGTCTATATTCTTTGCCGAAACCGCAACAAGCAGCTTTTCGCTGTCTGTGAGGTACTTGACCGACTGAACAAAAAATTCACGGTTTTGGTAATCGGCAAAGTTGAGAATATTACTGAGTTTTGAATCCTCGGGGGTTAAAAATCTGCTTGTCGATGCAACAAATACCTTCGCTCCGTTCTTTTCGCCTATCGCCGCAAGACCGAAGCTGCCTTCGTCAAGCTTTCTGCCCAGGTCGCCGTCATCTATCTCGCACTTTTTCGTTGACGGCTTGGATTTGAGCAGATACGCTGACTTTGCTCCCGGCTTTTCGCCGACCGTCAGCGCGCTTGCCGCATTGAAAAGTATTCTTGAATTTTTAAGGTTTTCACAGACCTTATGCTCATCCGCAACCGCAATAAGGTTAAGCGCACTGTCCGCTATAATCTCGCCCTTGTTGCTTTCCGCAAGCATATTGTCCTCTACCGTTATTCCGTATTCCTCCGCAATGCTCAGGATTCTTTGAGGTCTTACGCCGGGGTCAACCGTAATAAACAGCCGTCCTCCGCCGTTCAGATAACCTTTGACTTTTTCGTATTCCTCACTTGACAAATCGTCTCTGAACCCGAATAAAACCAAAAGGTCGGTATTATCTGCGGTAATCTCCTCATCCATAAGCGCCGTTTCGCTGACCTCCATGTTCTCGGCTCTCAGCTTTGACGCGGGGAGTTTAAACGAGAGTGCATTGTGTCCCGCCGCGTATTTTACGCGTACCGTTTTATCTATTGTTACAAAATCAATCGCGTTTGTCAGCTTTTGTTCAAGTACAAATCCGAGCGACCGCGTTACGTTTCCGTTCTTGTCGCGGATTATCGTAAGCGCGCTGCCCGGCTCAACCACGGTAAAGCGTTTTTCGCTTTCCACAATTATACTGCCCTTTTGCAGCGGCTCGTCATCCGGCGTATACTTTGCCGCAGCTATCGGATTCGATACCGGATCAACCTTTTCGACGCTTATTCTGCCCGAATACCGCTTGTACCGCTCCATTACCTCCGTCACATACGGGCTTTCCTTGCCCGGCTCGATAAGGTAGATAAATTTTATATCGGTATCAAGGCTGTCAAGATACGTTTTTGTTTCGTCCGACAGCACAAACAGCTTATTCGGCGTCATATCAAACGACAGCTGTACCTTTGCCGAAAGGCTTTTAAGCATCAGATTAAACACGATAAAGATTCCCACAATACATACCGCGATTACCGCGGTGTTTGTTCTTCTTGCTTTTTTGAGCTTTTCCGCATTGTTCATCATCTGTACCTCTCACCCTCCGTTTTCAGTATAGTGAAGGCAACAAACATTGCCGCAAAGCTGATAAAGTAGCCTATCGCCGCCAAGTCCAAAACTCCC
>URZD01000059.1 GCA_900552305.1 uncultured Eubacteriales bacterium | reverse complement strand
CTGCCGGTAACGATTACCGCGCGTCTGCCAAGCTGCGCGTTCGTTTTCTCCGCTTCCCGCTTTATATTTTCAAAATCATTTCCGCCGCCGACGATTACTACCTCAAGTCCGCGCACCGCCGCGGCAATCTTCGGCGTTGCCTCGATAAGCCTGTGCGCCGCAAGACTCCTGTCCTCGTCCATTCGGCTGACATACACAACGCGAACGGCGTTTTCCGCAAAGCCGAACTCGCGGGCAACATCGCTGTAATCGGTCGTGTCCGAGAATTTTTCCGTGTCCACTCCGTTTATGGTAACGCGTATATTTTCCGCGTTGCAGCCGTAGTTATCGATTAAATACTGCTTTATGTCATCGCTTACCGCAAGGCTTCTGTCGCCCCAATCGGTAAGCAGATTAAACGGGAACCCCGCCTTAAACACCCAATGCGCCGTGGTTACAAACCTGAATTTGTACCGCGACTGGAGCAGTCCGCAGATAAACCCGGGTATTCTTGCGTGGGCATGAACAATATCAACGCCCTCGCCCAAAATTATATCGCGGAGCTGCCTGTATGCGCCGAGCATCGCCCCGGGCGCCTTGCTGTGCAGCGCGATTTTAAAATGCTTTATCCCCGCCTCCTCAAGCTCGCCGACATACGCGCCGCCGTTTGAGGCAACAATAACCTCAACCCCGCGGCGGCTGAGCGCCTTGGAAAGCTCTACAATGTGCGTTTCCGCACCGCCTATATCAAGCTGCATTGTCGCCATTAAAACCTTCATTATAACCCTGCCCTTTTTAAAATTTTCATCGGGCGGCGGGGCAAACCCGACCACCCGATTGTTTTGTAAGCATTTTTGAAACTGTCCGCCGACCGCGGCAATTCCTTCCGAATCCGCGCCGAAAAACTTTTTTCAAGCCGCACAGACAGCCTGTCCGCCGTGCAGAATCTTTTTTCAATTCACGCGAAAAACCTTTTTAAAGCCATGCGGTTAGCCTGCAACAAAACCGTATAAACAAGCCTGTTCCAAATCCGCCGCACTTAAAAACGCTTTTATTTTTTATCCGATTTTGCCGCATTGCCGACCGAGCCGTCCCCGCTTGAATCCTCGGCGCCGTCCGCGCCGTCCGCGTCAGGACTGAATACGGTGTCAACAAGCTCCGCGGTCGCCGCCTCGTCGCATACCACATATGAAACCCCGCCAATCATCTGCGGCGTTCCCGGCAGCTGATACATCTTTACATCATCGGAGGTAATCTTTTTGATTGCGCCAAGGTGCCTTAGCAAATCCTTTGCCGTATAGTTCGTCCTTACGTTGCTGCGTATAACGTCAAATATCTCGTTTACCTTAAGCAGATACTTTGGCTGCAGCTTTTGTGCAACAAGCGCCTTTATAAACTCCTGCTGTGCCTGTATTCTGCCCAAATCTCCCGTTGCATATCCCTTATGTCCCGGGTTGCCCTTACGAAATCTTACAAAATCATGAGCAGCCTGTCCGTCAAGGTGTTGCATTCCCTTCTTCAAGTTAATGTGCAGATTCTGCGCGGGGTCATCATACTTCATATCAAACGGAACATCAAAGTCAACTCCGTCAAGCGCGTCGATTATCTCCTTAAAACCGTCAAAGTCAACGCTCATAAAATAGTGTATCGGAAGCCCGGTCAGCATCTTTACCTTCTGAACGCTAAGCTCCTCCGGCTCTTTCAGGTTGCCCTTTGCAACCTCCTGCGCGCCGATACCGATTGCCGCATTGATCTTTTGATAATGCTTTCCGACAAGCACGCGCGTGTCGCGCGGTACGGACAGGATATTGACCTTGCCCGTCCTGCCGTTAAGGCTGGCAAGCATAATCGTGTCGCTGCGCATACCGCCCTCGTCCACGCCGAGCAGAAGTATGTTCACGATTCCGACCTTACTGTCCTGACTATCCTGGCTGTCAAGCGAATCAAGCGAGATTTCCTCGCCAAGGTAGGTCCCCGCAACCGCCTTTGCCGCAATAACGCCGCCGACCGTTGCGCTTATTATACAAAAAATACAAACGAACGTTAATATTACTTTTCCTTTTCTGCTGAACATATTTATTATCATTCGCCTTTCTTATCAAATTATATCATTTTACATTATATATAAATTTGAAAAAAAAGTCAACCTGTGTAACCTTAATTTAATAATATGTTCATTTTTGACACGTTATGTCGAAATTTGCCGCATATCTCCGCGCAGCCTCGTTCAGCCGAAATCCGTGGCATACGCCCCTTCAACTATGCCGTTTGCCGTGTCCGCATTATGCCTATACCGTTTGTCGTATATGCCCGCCCGCTGCGGCTATTTACCGAGCGCGGCAAGATACTCGCCTATCCTCTGTGCGGCGCAGCGCGCGCCGTTTTCCGCCTCGCTCATACTGTTTCCGCTCGCTCCGACCTCTATAATAAGGCTGCCGAGCGTTGTATGACCGTTAAATCGCTCGCGGCGCAGATTCACTCCGCGCATAAGCGTTGGATATTTTTCACTTATAAACTGCTGGAGCTGCAATGCAAGCTTCATGTTCTCGCGCCAGTTATTATGCTCCAGTCCGCCCGCGTCCGTCCCTACCACAAGCATGAGCTGCGCCGCCTTAGCTCCGCCCGCGTCCGTGACAAATTTAGCCTTTGAGCCGTCGTCGGCAACAAACGCGTCGCGGTGTACGTCAAACACCGCTTGGATTGACGGATACTGCGCCTTGTATTTTTCGATCGTTTTAAGCGAATTTGCATACGAGCCGTTAAAGTTCGGATAATCATGGAGAGTTTTGTCGTGCAGCGCCTCAATTCCCGCCTTTTTCAGTTCTTCCTCTATCACATTGCCGATTCTTATTACGTTTTCCTCCTCGCTCAAACTGCGGTCGCTCCTGTCGCTCAGATACTCGGTCGCACCCTCCGCGGAATACGCCTCTGTCGCATGGGTATGCAGTATAAGAACCTTTGGTCCCGCGCCCTTCATATCCAGCTTGAGCTTTGACGAAAGCATCTCGTTTATGTCTATGCCGTAATCCGTTTCGTTGCGTATAAGTATCTTACCTTTTCCCAAAGCCTTGCCCTGACTTGAATCGATAGTCTTTATCGGATATAAACCGCCGGCGGGCGTATCCGGCTCCGCGCTGCCGCCGCCCGTGTCCGCTCCTCTCGGATTATACGCGGCAACCGTTTCGCCGTTTGCCATAACCGCAAGCGGACCGCGGCTCACCGTCCTCAAAAGCGGCAGTTCGCCCGCAATAACCGTTCTGCTGTCCGTAATGTCAAACGAAAGGAAAAAAGCAAGCGTCCGTCTTGCCGCCGCGGCAATCAGGCTTCCCATGCCACCTCTGCCCGACGCCGAATCGGAATTCCCGCCCGTCGTGTTTTCGTTCGGCATTTCCTCCGCGTTTTCCGCAGCACCGGCGGCAGCGCCCCCGCCGTCCGCAGCCGCATCTCCCTGCCCCGCCAAGGGCAAGCCGACAGCAGCCGTCATGGCGGCTTTTTCTCCCATTTTCCCCTGCGCCGCCGCGATTGCGGGTATGCTGCTTTCCAGTATACGCTCCGCGCTGTCCGACGTCCTTGCCGGAATACCTATGTATGCCGCGGTAACCGCCGCGACAGCAGCAAATGCCGCCATCGCTCCCGCGCCCCTTATCCTTTTCATATCAATAATAACAGTCTTGTATTTTTTCATAGCCTTTATCCTTCCCGTTTATCACTGTTACTATATATATTATCCGGCAACCGATTTTATCCGTAAATCCGAATTATTTTTAATAATTGGCTTGTAATTTCCGTTAAATAATGGTATACTGTTTTTATATGTGTTATTATTTGTTTTTGGAGGGTCTTTGGCGGTGTTTTATTATATTTCGGGCAAAGTTGCAGTGAAAACAAGCACGTTTGCGGTGATTGACGCGGGCGGCGTGGGTTACAAACTGTACGCGAGTACGCGAACGCTTGACGCGATAGGCGACTGCGGCAGCGAAGCAAAACTCTTTACATACACGAATTTCAAAGCATCATCGGATATATTCGACCTTTACGGCTTTGCGACAGGGGACGAGCTTGACCTGTTTGAAATGATAATCGGAGTGTCGCGTGTCGGTGCAAAGACGGCGATTGCGCTGCTTTCCAACATATCCCCGTCAAAGTTTGCGCTTTGCGTTGTGACGAACGACAGCAAATACATAGCGAAGAACACACCGGGACTGGGCGCAAAGGGCGCGGAGCGCATCGTGCTTGAGCTGAAAGATAAATTCCGCGGCGTTGACCTTGAAGGAATGCCGACCGAGGAGGTCGTTGACGTATACCACGGCGGAAACGGCGAGCTTGACGAGGCTGTGGCGGCGCTCACGGTTTTGGGATATTCAAGGCAGGAGGCTGCGGCGGCGCTTGCCGGCGCCTGCGGCACGGTTGAGGAAATGGTTAAATACGGCTTGAAAAACTTAATGAAAGGTTAAAAAACCTTATGGACGATTTTGAAAACAGAATTATTACCTCGGGTGAAATTAACGGGGACAGCGAAATTGAATACAGCTTAAGACCGAAAACTCTTGACGAATATATAGGTCAGACAAAGGCGAAGGAAAACCTGAAAATCTTTATCGACGCAGCGAAAAAACGCGGCGAGCCGCTTGACCATGTTCTGCTTTACGGTCCGCCCGGACTGGGCAAAACCACGCTTGCGGGGATAATCGCAAACGAGATGGGCGTAAGCATCAGAATAACGTCCGGCCCCGCGATTGAAAAGCAGGGCGACCTTGCGGCGCTCCTTACCAACCTGTCGGAAAACGACATTTTATTCGTGGACGAGATACACAGGCTGAGCCGAAGCGTTGAGGAGGTTCTATACCCCGCAATGGAGGACTACGCGCTTGACATTATTATAGGAAAGGGTCCGTCCGCGCGGTCGATACGACTTGATTTGCCGCGGTTTACGCTGATTGGCGCAACGACAAAGGCGGGCGCCCTTACCGCGCCGCTCAGGGACCGTTTTGGCGTGATAAGCCGCCTTGAAATGTACACCAAGGAGGAACTCAGCCTTATAATTAAGCGTTCGGCGGGAATACTCGGCGTTGATATTACGGACGGCGGCGCGGGCGAGATAGCGTCAAGGTCGCGCGGCACTCCGCGAATTGCAAACAGGCTTTTAAAACGCGTCCGTGACTTTGCTGAGGTGAAGGCCGACGGCGTGATAGACGAAAGGGTTGCAAACGAGGCTCTTTGTATGCTGGAGGTTGACAGACTCGGACTTGACGCGACCGACAAACGCATGATCATGACGGTCATCGACCACTACGGCGGCGGTCCCGTCGGACTTGACACGCTTGCGGCAACAATCGGCGAGGAAAGCGACACGATTGAAGATGTTTACGAGCCGTACCTTATGCAAATCGGTTTTATAAACCGCACTCCGCGCGGCAGGGTTGTCACAAGGCTTGCATACGAGCATTTCGGCGTTCCGTTCGGCGAAGAACGGCAAAATCCGCAAATTTCACTGTGGGACGATACCGACGGCGAGTGACGCCGTATACCATATAACAGCGAAAATATCAGACGAAAGGGTTGATTATAAATGGAGAAGAAAAAATTTTATCTGACGACCGCGATTGCCTATACATCTAGGAAACCGCACGTCGGAAACACCTATGAGGTAGTTCTCTCGGACGCGATAGCACGTTTTAAGAGATACGAAGGCTATGACGTGTTCTTCCTCACCGGAACGGACGAGCACGGACAAAAAATTCAGCAGCTTGCGGAGGAAAAGGGAATTTCGCCGAAAGAGTACGTCGACGGCGTTGCGGGCGAGATTAAGGATATATGGAATCTGATGGGCGCAAGCTATGACAAGTTTATCAGAACAACCGATGACTATCACGAGGCGGCTGTGCAGAAAATCTTTGACAAGCTCTATGAACAAGGCGATATTTACAAAAGCGCCTATGAGGGGTGGTACTGTACTCCGTGCGAGTCGTTCTGGACGGATTCCCAGCTCGTGGACGGCAAATGCCCCGACTGCGGCAGAGAGGTACACAAAGAGAACGAGGAAGCCTACTTCTTTAAAATGAGCAAGTACCAGGACAGACTGGTTAAGTATATCGAGGAAAACCCCGACTTTATCCAGCCGGAGTCGCGCAAGAAGGAAATGCTTAATAACTTTATAAATCAGGGAATACAGGATTTGTGCGTATCGAGAAGCACGTTTAACTGGGGCGTTCCGGTCAGCTTTGACAAAAAGCACGTTGTTTATGTATGGCTTGACGCGCTGACCAACTATATCACCGCGCTCGGCTACACTCCGGAGGAAAAGGGCGAGCTTTACAAAAAATACTGGCCCGCGGATGTGCATATAATAGGAAAGGATATTTTAAGATTCCACACCATCTACTGGCCGATTATACTCATGGCTCTCGGCGAGCCGTTGCCGAAAAAGGTTTTCGGTCATCCGTGGCTGTTAAACGGCGAGAGCAAAATGAGCAAGTCGCTCGGAAACGTAATCTATGCCGACGACCTTGTAAAGCTGTTCGGAGTTGACGCGGTGCGCTACTACCTGCTCCGCGAAATGCCGTACGCTCAGGACGGAACGATAACCTACGAAAAAATCATTTCGACCTACAACGCGGATTTGGCAAATACGCTCGGCAACCTTGCAAACAGAACGGTTGCAATGATAAACAAGTATTTTGACGGCATAATCCCCGCAAGGGAAACGGCAACCGAATTCGACGCGGATTTGGCGGCCGTGTGCGAGAAGGCGAAGGCGGACACCGTACGCCTTATGGACGAGTACAAAACGTCCGATGCGCTCGGCGCGATATGGAGCATTGCAAACCGCGCAAACAAGTATATTGACGAAACGATGCCGTGGGCGCTTGCAAAGGACGAATCAAAGCGCGGCGTTCTGAAAACGGTTATGTATAATCTTGCGGAGTCGCTCCGTCAGATTTCATCCCTTTTGACGTCGTTTATACCCGAAACAAGCGAAAAGCTCGCGGCGGCGCTCGGTATTAAAAATGCGGCTCTTGACGAGCTGAACGGCTTCGGCGGACTGACTGCCGGCGTAAAGGTCGGCGAGGCGGCGCTGTTGTTCGCGCGTATCGATTCGGAAAAAATGCTTGCGGAAATCGAGAAAGAGAACGCGGCAAAGGCTAAACCCGCAATCGAGCTTGAGCCGTTCAAGGGCGAAATCGACTTTGAGAAGTTTTTGGAGCTTGATATAAGGGTCGGCAAGGTTTTGGAATGTGAGCCGGTGCCTAAGTCCAACAAACTGCTCCGCTTTACGATAGAAACGGGCAGCGAAACGCGTCAGATTCTTTCGGGTATCGCGAAGTATTACAAGCCGGAAGAGCTTGTCGGCAAGAACGTGCTGTTTATCGCAAACCTCCCGGTAAGGAAGATGATGGGGCTTGAATCGCACGGAATGATACTCAGTGCGGAGTACAAAGGCGACTTGGTTTTGACAACGGTTGCGGGCGATATACAAAGCGGAGCGCAGATTGTTTAATAAAGGTGAACAGTATGAGTATTTTTAACAAGGCGGATATACTTTTGCCGCACAAAACAGAGCTTGAAAAATGGAGCGTGGTTGCCTGTGACCAGTACACGTCGCAGCCGAGCTACTGGGAGCGTGTAAAGAAAAATGTAGGCGGCGCTCCGTCAAGCCTTAACATAATATACCCCGAGGCATTTTTGTCGGAGGGCGAAAAGCGGATTTCGGAAATCAACCGTACTATGGATAAATACATCGCGGACGGAGTATTCAAGGAATACAAAAATTGCCTTATATATATTGAAAGAACTCTTTCGGGCGAAAGACGCCGCCGCGGCATAATCGGCGCGGCGGATTTGGAGGAATACGATTTCTCAAAAGGCTCGCACAGCGCAATCCGCGCGACCGAGGGAACGGTGCTTGAAAGAATACCTCCGCGCGTAAAAATCCGCGAGAATGCGCCGCTGGAACTGCCGCACGCGATTCTGCTTATCAATGACGAGAAGGACGCGGTATTTTCGGCTGTTGTCCGCGGCGAAAAGCTGTACGATTTTGAGCTTATGGAGGGCGGCGGCCATCTTGAAGGCTGGCTTATCCAAAACGCTGATGAGGTAATCGGACTTTTGGACAGCTATGCAGGAACTGCAAAGGACGGTCTTGCGTACGCTGTGGGCGACGGAAACCATTCTCTTGCAACGGCAAAAACCTGCTGGGAAAATCTTAAGTGCGGGCTTGGCGCTGCGGAGCGCGGCTCTCACCCCGCAAGGTACTGCCTTACGGAGATAGAGAATATTCACGACGGCGCTCTTGAATTTGAGCCGATACACAGAGCCGTTTTCGGCGTGACGCTTGCAGACGCTCTTGAAAAGCTGAAAGGCTTTTATAAGACTTCGGAAACCGCCGCGGACGGAGCGCAGCGGATATGCTATGTACAAGGCGAAACCGAAGGCGAAATCTATGTGACAAATCCTCCGTCAAATCTCACCGTCGGCACGCTCCAGAAATTTATCGACAGCATGGGGTGGCAGGTTGACTACATACACGGCGGTGACGAGGTAAGACGGCTTGCAAGGGAGGAAAACGCGGTCGGATTCCTTCTGCCCGCGCCGAGCAAGAACGAGCTTTTTGAAACGGTTATAAAGGACGGCGCGCTGCCGCGGAAAACATTTTCCATGGGCGAGGCGAACGAAAAGCGTTTCTATCTTGAAGCAAAGAAAATAAAGTAAGAGGCTAGATATGAGTATTAAAAACGATTACCGACATACGCGCGCAGCGTGCTATGTCGGATATGTGTGTCAGGCGGCGGTTTGCGTGTTTTTGCCGTTGCTTTTTACCACCTTTGAAAAGGACTACGGAATATCGCTTGACAAAATAACTCTGCTTATCACGATAAATTTTGTCGTGCAGTTTATAACCGACCTTTCGGCAATGCCGCTTGTAAACAGAGTCGGCTACAGAAAGTCGGCAATCATTGCACATTTGGGGATATTCCTCGGCTTTACCGCATTGGGAACGCTTCCCGCTCTGCTTGAAAACACGTATGCGGGGCTGGTTGGCGCGGTTATACTGTATTCGATAGGCGGCGGTCTTTTGGAGGTCTTGGTAAGTCCGATTATCGAAAGCTGTCCGTCTGATAACAAGGCGGCGTCAATGAGTATTCTTCATGCGATGTTCTCGATCGGCTCTATACTGGTAATCCTTTTGTCAACGCTTTTTTTGGCTGTATTCGGACGCGGGAGCTGGAGAACGCTGACGCTTTTGTGGAGCGTGATTCCGCTTTTAAATATGTTCTATTTTGCAAATGTGCCGATTAACGAAATCCCGGACGAGGATAAAACCTCGCCCGCCGTTCTTTTTAAAAGCGGAATATTCTGGCTGTTCTTTGTCGGAATGCTGTGCGGCGGCGCGTCAGAGGTAGGTATGAGCCAGTGGGCGTCGGCGTTTGCGGAGAGTACTCTCGGAATCTCCAAGGCGGTCGGCGACATTTTGGGGCCTTGTATGTTTGCGGTTATGATGGCTGCGTCAAGATTTATATACCCGGTTATAAGCAGAAAGGTGCGGCTTTCGTACTATATAGGAGTATGCTCCGCCGTTTGCGTGGCGGCATACCTGATAGCGGCGCTTTCGCCTGTGAAATTTATGGCGCTTGCGGGCTGCGGTCTCTGCGGATTCTCGGTCGGCATTATGTGGCCCGGCATGATAAGCCTTGCCGCAAAGACGTGCAAAAACGGCGGCAGCGCGCTGTTTGCTATGCTTGCCGTGGCGGGGGATTTGGGCTGCACAAGCGGCCCGACCATTATCGGCTTTGTGTCGTCCGTATTCGGCGGCGATTTGAAGTCGGGACTTCTTGTGGGGATAATATTCCCGGCGCTGCTTATCGTAACCCTTGCGGTCGGCGGACGGTTTATCAGAGCCGCCGGGGACAACGCATGATAGCTTAAATCGGAAAAAACGCGGCACAAGCAGGGCGTCGAATAAACACTATTTTTAAATAACTTTGTCAAAAAAGTAATATTCGGGTAGATTTTGAATAAATTACAGATTAAAAATTTGAAAAATTCATTGACATATATTGGTTAATATGTTATACTAATAAGGCAGTCGAAATTCGGTTGTACTTAAAAATGTCAGCTCACGGACAGGCAAAAAAATTTATTATGCGTGAGCGGAAAGGCTATGGAGAGATATGCAAAAAGGTAAGGTAAAATGGTTTAATGCTGAGAAAGGTTTCGGTTTCATCGAAAGCGAAAACGGTACGGACGTATTCGTTCATTTTTCGGCAATTGCCATGGACGGCTATAAGACGCTTGAAGAAGGCGCAGAGGTTGAGTTTGATGTTGTTGACGGAGAAAAGGGCCCGCAGGCTGCAAACGTAAAACGCGTTTAATCCTTCAATTTTAACAATAAACGGATATGACTTTTAAAAATCGGCTCATTGCGGAAATGAGCCGATTTTTCGTATAACACGGAGGACGAATATATGGATAAACTTACAAAAGCAGTAACAAACAACGGGTATATAAGAATTTATGCGCTGAACGCGCGTGACACGGTGCAGCAAGCCGCAGATTTTCAGGGTGCGCTTCCGCTCGGTACGGCGGCTCTCGGCAGGCTGATGTGCGGCGGACTGATGATGGGCGGCGAAGCCGTGCTCGACCTCGTGCGCCGCGCAAAGGAGGAGGTCAAATGATGCTGCTCGGAAGCCTTGTCAATATGCTCGCCATCTTCGCCGGCTGCTTCGTCGGCGTGACGGCCGGCAAAAAGACCGCCGCGCAGAAGACGGCGGGCGTGCTGCGCACGAAGCTCGGCATGGCCGTGCCGGGCCACATGGACAAGGAACGGTACGAATTTTGCTGGATCGTCGACTTCCCGATGTACGAGATCGGCGAGGAGTCCGGCGAGCTGGAGTTCTGCCACAACCCGTTCTCCATGCCCAACGGCGGCATGG
>URZD01000058.1 GCA_900552305.1 uncultured Eubacteriales bacterium | reverse complement strand
TCCGACAGCGGCAAAAAAATTGTTGCCGAGCTTATCGGCGCAGCCGCCGTGCCGACCTCCCGCGCCGCGTATGCCGCCGCAATCCGCGATTGGCTCACAGACGGCGCCCCGCATGACGGTCACGCCGAATCCGTGTCCGGCTTTTTGCAAAAGCTAAACGATTTTGACCTCGGCGAGTACATCCGCGCAATTCGTTTTGACGATTTAAAGGTGCCGACGCTGCCGTTTCAGCTGCCGACCTCAAAAAGCTATTACGGAGTTGAGGAAATGAAGGCGGGCGAGCTTGATTTTCTGAAAGCTACCGCGCTGTCGCGCTCAAAACAGGAGGTCTTTATGTGTAGCGATATGCAGATGGATGACATGGCAAAGGACGCTGAATTTTCAAAAAAGTATATGTTCGGACTTGCCGCTATGCTGAAAAAGGGACTTCATCTGAATGTTGTACACAACCTCAACCGCCCCTTTAACGAGCTTATGCTCGGTCTGGAGTGCTGGATACCGCTCTATATGACAGGTCAGATTTCGCCGTATTACCTTCGCGGCGTACACAATCGGATATTCTGTCACTTTCTGAATGTTTCGGGCGCGGCAGCTTTAAGCGGCGAGAGCATCTCCGGCTGCCATGCGCACGGAAAATACTACCTTACCAAAAACCGCGACGAGCTTGCGTACTACAAAAAAAGAGCCACCGACATTCTTAAAAAGGCTCATCCGCTTATGGAGATTTACCGCGAGGAAAACTCCGGCACGTTGAACGCGTTTCTTCTCGCAGACGCGCACAGTGCGGGAGTGCGCCGAAATATCCGCCGCTTTACACAATGACGGACGGGCTTTTGCCGGAAATGCTGAAAAGCCGCTCCGTAAGCGAGGCTGATTCTGAAAAAATCCGCAAATTTGCGCAGTCTCAAAAAAATGTGATGGCGGAAATACTGGAAACAAACACGGTTACCGACCTTATTCCGCAGCCGACCGAGGAGGATTTTGCCGCATTTTCTCCGACGCTGTTTGCTCCCGGCATTGAAGCCGAGCTTGCCTATACATACGCGGAATACACAGCTCACCTTCAAGCCACCCGCGACTTTGCGGCACAGCAGCCGAACTATTTTGCCGAGCCGTTCACAGAAAACGCGTTCCGCAATATAAGGATTGTAATTCACAAGGGCGAGTGGGTCATGATTTCAAAGAACAAATCGCCCGCCATACACTTTATCATACGCCACCCCACCCTGCGCGACGCAATAGAAAGAATAGAATTTCCGTACTGACAAATAAAAACATCGGGAGCGCGCCCCTGATGTTTCTGCATAAAATATAAATTTCAATTTATTTACATTCAATACGGTTATGTTTTAACCGCCTTTTCTTGCGTTCCGGAGTTTTTTTACATCCCCTTTTATTATGCTGTACCGAATTGACTGTTATACAGCTTTGCATAAAATCCGCCCGCGTCAAGCAGCGAATCGTGGTCACCCTGCTCTATGACGTGTCCGTCCTTCATAACCAGAATAACGTCCGCCTCGCGTATGGTCGAAAGCCTGTGCGCGACAATAAACGACGTTCTGCCCTTCATCATCTGCGCAAATGCCGACTGTATTTTAATCTCGGTGCGCGTATCTATTGACGAGGTTGCCTCGTCAAGAATCAGCATCGGCGGGAGGTCAAGCATCGCCCGCGCGATACAAAGCAGCTGCCGCTGCCCCGCGGAAAGATTGCTGCCGTTTTCCTTTATAATCGTATTATAGCCCTCCGGAAGTCTGCGTATAAACGAATGCGCGTGCGCCGCTCTTGCCGCCGCCTCTATCTCCGCATCGCTCGCGTCAGGCTTGCCGTAGGCGATGTTTTCGCGTACTGTTCCCGACGCAAGCCATGTGTCCTGAAGTACCATTCCGTAACGCGAGCGCAGATTTTTCCTTGTCATTTTGCGTATATCCGCGCCGTCAACCTTTATTGCGCCGCCGTTCACGTCATAAAACCGCATAAGAAGGTTAATAAGCGTTGTCTTTCCACAGCCTGTCGGTCCGACAATCGCTATGTGCTGTCCCGCCTTAATATCAAGCGAAAGTCCCTCAATCAGCGTTCGCTGCGGGTCATAGCTGAACGAAACGTCGCAAAGCTCCACGCGCCCCGACTGCGGCGGATTCTCCGGCTCGGCACAGTCGGGAATTTCCTCCGCTTCGTCAAGAATCTCAAACACACGCTCCGCACAGGTCAGAGCGTTTTGCAGCTCTGTAACCACGCCGCTGATTTCGTTAAACGGCTTTGCATACTGCGAGGCGTAGTTAAGAAACACGCTGAGCTGACCTACCGTAATTCCGCCCGCAACAGCATAAAGCGCACTGATAAGCGCGACAACCGCATAAACTATATTGTTGATAAGCCGCGTACTCGGATTGGTAAGACTGGATAAAAACGTCGCGTTAAGCGCCGCCTTTGTCAGACGCGCGTTCACCTCGTCAAATGCCGCAAGGCTCGCGCTCTCGTGACCGAAGGCGCGCACCGTCCTCTGTCCCTCCACCGTTTCGTTAATCAGCGCGGTCTGCTCACCGCGGACGCGCGCCTGTTCCTCAAAAAATCTGTGCGTTTTTGTTGCAATCAGACGCGCAGTGAATATTGAAAGCGGGGTCAGCACAACTATCGCAAGCGCAATCATACGGTTAAGATACAGCATTATCCCAAGCGTTGCAGCGATTGTTACAACACCTGTGAACAGCTGGGTAAACCCCATAAGAAGTCCGTCCGCAAACGTATCAACGTCCGCCACCATTCGGCTTACCGTATCGCCCGCGGGATGCGAGTCAAGGTAGGATACCGGAAGCCTGTTTATCTTTCGGCTCATACTGTCGCGCAGGTCGCGGCATACGGAAAATGTGATTCGGTTGTTGCAGACCGCAAGAATTTTTTGAGCAACCGCCCCAAGCGCCGCAGCCGCGGCAATCATAATCACCGCACGCAGCACCGCACGTCCGTTTACCGCATGAACACCGAGCATACCGTCAATCGCCCTTCCGCAGAAAATCGGTATAATAAGCTGAATCGCGGCGGTTATCAGAGCCAGCAGCAGACTTGCCGCAACAGACCACCTGTATTTTTTTATAAGCGCAAGTACGCGCTTTAACGTATCGTTTCTCATTTCTCCGTTGTCCGCTCCCTTTCCGTTTTGTTTTCCGCCTTGAACTGGCTGTCGTATATTTCCCTATAGATTTCGCAGTCCTCCATAAGCTCCGCATGGCTGCCGCAGCCGACCAGTCTGCCGTCATCCAAAACAAGTATCTTGTCCGCATTCATAATCGACCCCGCACGCTGACTGACGATAAACACCGTCATGTCCTTTGGCAGCTCCGCAATCGCACGTCTTAGCGCCGCGTCTGTCGCATAATCCAGCGCTGACGCGCTGTCGTCAAGTATAAGAATATCCGCACCGCGGAGCAGTGCGCGGGCAATGGTAAGCCGCTGTTTCTGACCTCCCGAAAGATTTCCGCCGCCCTGGCTTATTTCCTCGTCAAGACCGCCGTCCTTCTTCCTTACAAATTCCGCCGCCTGTGCGGTTTCAAGCGCGCTCCATATCTCATCATCGGTCGCGCCCTCACTGCCCCACAGCATATTGGAACGTACCGTACCCGAAAACAGCCGCGGCTTTTGCTCGACAATAGCCACCTCGCGCAGCAGCGTTTCCCTCGGGAGCTCGGTTATCCGCCGTCCGTTTATATACACGCACCCGCCCGTCGCGTCATAAAAGCGCGGTATAAGATTCACAAGCGAGGTCTTTCCGCTGCCCGTTCCGCCGATAATTCCCATCGTTTCGCCGCGCCTTGCCGTAAACGAAATATCGGTGAGCGACTCCGCTCCCGCCCCCGCATAACGGAGCGAAACACGGTCAAACTCAACCGCCGCAGCGCCCGCTTTGTCGGCTCTGCCGCCGTTTTCCGCGTTACCGGCTTTGCCGTCCTCAAACTTCATACTGCACGGAGTGTCAAGCGCCTGACCTATTCTTCCCATGCCCGCAACCGACTTGCCGAGCTGAACAACAAGGTTTGCCAGCTTTACAAGCTCCACCAGTATCTGACTGATATAGTTTACAAGCGCGATTACGTCGCCGGAGCGCAGCGCTCCGCTGTCTATTCTGTCCGCGCCGAGCATAAGTATCAGTATGATTCCCGAATTTATCACAAGGTAGGTAAGCGGATTGAGCATTGCCGCGACCTTGCCCGCGCGCAGCTGCGACTCGAGCAGAAGCTTATTCACGCGCGTAAAAAAGTCCTCCTGTACCTGTTCACGTCCGAAGGCGCGGATTACACGCACGCCGTTAAGGTCCTCGCGCGTGGCTCCCGTCACCGCGTCAAGATTTTGCTGCACCTCTTTGTACATCGGCGATGTAAGGCGCATTATTCCGAAAACTATCACAAACAAAACTATAATAACCGCAACAAAAACAAGCGCTATACCCCGGTTTATCGTAAACGCCATAATCATTGCGCCGAACACGATAAACGGACTGCGCAGAAACAGGCGCAAAAACATATTTATTCCGTTTTGCACCTGGTTTACGTCACTCGTCATCCGTGTAATCAGCGTTGATGTGCCGACCTTGTCAAGCTCGGTAAAGCTGAAGCTCTGAATTTTTTCAAGCAGGCTGTGTCTTAGTCCCGCCGCAGTACCGACCGCCGCCTTCGCCGCAAAAAACTGCGCGACAAAGCTGCACAAAAGTCCGAGCAGCGCCATCGCGATAAGCAAGCCGAATCGGCTCCAGATATACGCTTTATCCCCGCTTGCAATTCCGTTGTCAATTATCCTCGCCACAATAATCGGAACGGTCAGGTCAAAGCACGCCTCCAGCATTTTAAAAAGCGGCGCCAAAACGCTCTCCGCCTTGTATTTTTTAAGATACGGTATAAGATGTCGCATTTTCCCCTCCAAAAAACCTTCCTTCTCATTATTATCTTACATTATACCATTTTTAACACCTATTGACAAATATATGTTTTATGCTATAATTATATAAAAAATATATAGATTAGAGGGTTTTTCATGGATATAAAACAGCTGCACTATTTCACTACTGTTGTGGAGGAAAAAACCGTTACCGCGGCGGCGGAAAAGCTGCACATGACGCAGCCGCCGCTCACCATGCAGCTGCACGCGCTCGAATCGGAGCTTGGCTGCAAGCTGTTTGAAAGAAAAGGGCGCACGCTGTCGCTGACCGATGCGGGTCAGCATATATACAGACGCGCTTTGGAGATTATCGGAATGTGCGACAACGCGCAGCGGGAAATGAAGGATTACCGCAACGGAACGGTCGGGACGCTGCGCATAGGAGTTATTTCCTCGGTACAGGGTACGCTTTTCACAAAAATTCTGAAGGAGTATCACGACAGGTACCCCAATATAAAAATCTCGGTCTTCAGCGCAAACACATATCAGCTGCTTGAAAAGCTGCAAAACCGAGAGATTGACACAGCAATCACGCGCACGCCGTTTTCCGCAGCCAAGCTGCACGCGGAATACATCCGCACGGAGGAAATCCACGCGATAGGCAAAAGCGAATTTTTCGGCAAAGCCGCCGCGGGCAGCACGGACATAACCCTCGCCGAGCTTGCCCGCCTTCCGCTTATCATCTACAGACGCTGGCAAAAGGTAATCGAGTCGGTGTTTGAGTCGGCGGGACTTTCGCCGAACATATGCTGCGTGAACGATGACGCGCGCATGACGCTGCTGCTTGCGCTTAACGGTCTGGGTGTCGGACTTCTGCACCCCTCCGCCATTCCGTCCGAATACGGCGGCGATATTTCCGTAATGCGGCTGCCCGAAAAGGCTCTCACCTCGCGTATTGCGCTTGTCTGCGCCGACAAGGACAGCCTTCCCGAGCCTGCCGCCCTGTTTCACCGTCTTGTCAAAGCCGCGCTGTGATATTCTGCCGCTCATGGCATAACAAACACATTTTGAAGCCAAAAGGCTCTTTCGGTATAACACCTTACCGAAAGAGCCTTACCTATTTAATTATTTTATCCACATACCCTCCGTAAAATCCGGTATCGCAACGGCTGCGCCGCCCTTTTGAATCGAATCCTCCGACAAACAGGATATTGCCATCCAGCTTGCCGCGTCATATACGTCAATCGGCATCGGCTTTCCGTCGCCTACGCAGCGCAGAAAGTCCGAGAGCATAAGCACGTCCATTCCGTCATGTCCCCATGTCTTGTCAAAATCCTGCCTCCACAAATCGTCAAGATATTTTTCCTCATACTGCGAAGCGTTGCCCCAAAGCGCCCTTCCGTCAAATTCGTATTTTTCGGTATGCTCGTTTAAAAATACCATGTCGTTGTTCTCGTAATACATTCCCTTTGTGCCGCGCACCTGAAACGCTCTGCTGTACGACCTCGGCAACGAGGTGTCAAGCGTGAGCAAAATCGTTTCGCCGCCCGCACAGGTTATTATCGTGTTCACAATATCTCCCTGTTTAAAACGCACATCCTTGTACTGCGGATATTTCTCCGCCGCATAGTCGTGAAGTCCCGCCGCCTTTGACGCAACCGAGGTCAGCGACAGCATACGGTTTCCGTTGTTTACATTCAGTATCTTTGCTATCGGACCCAGTTCGTGTGTGGGATAGTTCTCGCAGTTGCGGTTTATGTAGTTGCGCATACGGTAGTGTCTTTTTATCTCGCCGCTCACGACTTCCTCGCGCAGGTCGTGCGCATACGCGCCGCTGCAATGTACGATTTCTCCGAAAAGTCCGTCGCGCACCATGTTTTTAACCATCATCTCACGCTTGCCGTAGCAGCAATTCTCCATAAAGAAGAACGGCGTTTTTGTCTGCTCCCACGTTCTGACCAGCTTATAACAATCGTTTATGCTGTACGCGCCGCCGACCTCAAGCGCGGTGATAAT
This sequence comes from uncultured Eubacteriales bacterium, assembly GCA_900552305.1. Classification (GTDB taxonomy): domain Bacteria; phylum Bacillota; class Clostridia; order Monoglobales; family Monoglobaceae; genus UMGS1494. The sequence continues at coordinate 4,253 of URZD01000058.1, read as the reverse complement.
TCCCGCCTTCATAAAATCGGCTGCAAGCGGCACGTGCGACTCCCACGATGTGATTATCATAACAATGTCAATATCGTCCTTGTCCAAAAGCTCACGGTAATCGCTCACCGCATATTTGATTTTTTTGTCCGCCTCCTTTGCCGCATAGTCGCAGATACTCTCAACGCGGTCGAAATATTTGTCGCAAACCGCAACAAGCTGCGCGTCCTCCCTTTTTAATATGTGCTTTGCCCAGTCCGAGCCGCGGTTTCCCAAACCGATAACCGCTATTCTGAATTTTCCGCTCTCTGTACTCATAATTTTTTCTCCTTTTTATAAATTGGTTGTTTACAAATCAGTGCTTTTATGATATAACTATAAACGAATTTATTTTATATGTAAATCTGAAATCAGGCACAAAACATACAAGATTGGATATTTTTATTATGGATTCGAGATACAGTTTTTTAAAGGTAGAAAAAAGAATAACCGTTGAATCGGTAATTTCGCTGATAGACGCGCACCACGGCGCGGACTTCTATTTTGAGGGCGAAAGCCACAATTTTTGGGAGATGGTGTATGTATGCGGCGGAACAGTCGGAATTACCGCGGACGACCGCATTTATACGCTTGTTCCGGGCGATATTATCTTTCACAAGCCTATGGAGTTTCATAAGATTTATTCCTGTAATAACAAGCCGATTCACGTCTATATATTCTCGTTTGACGCATTCGGCAAGGGTCTTGCGCAGCTTGAAAACCGCACCTTTCGCCTGTCGGAGCAAGGCAGCGCGGCGATTTCCGCGATTATGGCGGCGGGCAAGGCGGCGTTTGAAACCCGACACGGAATTATCCTCGGAACGCGCGACCCTGCAGCGGCGCAGACCTACATAAACCTTACGGAAAACTTTCTGCTCCGACCGGAGGCTGACGACACAGTTTCCTCTAAGCGTGACGGCGAATCGCGGATTTTCTCGGATATAATGCGCGTTCTGGAGCAGAATATTTCTCAAAATATAACCCTTGACTTTGTTGCAAAGAAGTGCTGCATAAGCTCCTCCGGACTGAAGAAAATATTTCGCCGCTATACGGGAATGGGCGTTATCGCATATTTCACAAAAATAAAAATCAAAAAGTCACTGGAGCTGCTCGACAGCGGCGCGTCAGTACGCGAAACCGCCGAGGCTCTGTCATTTTCAAGTCCGTTCTACTTCAGCTCTGTCTTTAAAAAGGAGCTTGGAATCCCGCCTTCGGAATATCGGCGGCGAAACAAAAACGAAAACCGCTGACCTCTTTTGCCATTCATAATCACCGTCAAGCCACCTCAAAAAAGCCGTTATTTGGTACAAAAAAGCAGAAATTATACATTGTTTTTCCACTGCCTGCAATGTATAATTATAATGTAAATATTTTGTCCTATGCAAAATTTTCGGCAATCTGCAAAAAACTCGGCATGGGGCAGCGAAACGGAGATTATTGCACTATGGAAAAATACGCAAAGCTTATCAAAGAATATTCGGCAAAAAACTATCCCGAAATCACAAAGAAACCGGACGGACTGCTAAAATATCCCTTTATCGTTCCGGGTGTGACCTGTTACACGACACAGCTGTGGGACTGGGACAGCTGGCTTACCGATATAGGTATAAACCAGATACGCCTTGACAACGGCGCCGATGACGAGTCCTACCTTGAATGTGAAAAAGGCTGCGTCCGCAACTTTGCCGTGAGCACCGCGGCTGACGGAAGAATGCCTATCGTAATTTCGCCGAACGGCACAATTCCGTCACTTAACACGGACAAAATATCAAATATACACAAGCCGTGCTTTGTGCAGCATACGGCGTTTATTGTCAGCCGTCACGGCGGTGACGCGGAGTGGCTGCGCGAGTATATCGGCACGGCGGAAAAATTTCTTGACTTCTATTTCGGCAATTTTTATCATAAGGAAACGGGTCTGTTTTTCTGGAACGACGATTCCGCAATAGGAGTGGATAACGACCCCTGTACCTTCTACCGCCCGCACCGCAGCTCCGCATCGGTATACCTCAACTGCCTTATGTACAAGGAGCTTAAAGCAATGGAGTACATATGCGAAAGGCTTGGCATCAACTCTGCACGGTATTCCGATGCGGCGGAGAAACTGAAATACGCCGTAAACGAGCATATGTGGGACGAGAGAAACGGATTTTATTACAGCGTTGACTTGAATCTTCTGCCCGTTGACCCCGATTCTCAGCTGCACAAGGGCGCGCCGCGGCACTGGAACTGCCTTATCCAAAGGATAGACGTATGGTCGGGATTTATGGCAATGTGGGCGGGAATCGCCGATAAAGACCGCGCCGAGCGCATGGTTCGCGAAAATATGCTGAACGAAAAAACCTTTTATGCGAAGTTTGGCATACGCACCCTGTCAAAGCTTGAAAAAATGTACTGCATAAAGAAATCGGGAAATCCGTCATGCTGGCTCGGACCCGTGTGGGGAATATCGAATTATATGTGTTTCCGTGCGCTCGCCGATTACGGTTATACCGATGAGGCGCGCTCTCTGGTGGAAAAAACCGTCAGAATCCTGGGCAGGTCTATCGAAGAATGCGGTCATATGCACGAATATTACAATCCCGACACGGGAGAGGGCGTAAGCAATCCGGGATTCCAAAGCTGGAACTTCCTTGTCAATAATATGCTCGCGTGGTATGAGGGCAGAGAGTATGTGCGCGAATTTTAGCTGTCGGTTATATTTTCGGTTCGGGGTATTTGAAAAAAGCTGCTCATGCGCACGGACAAAGGGCTGTAAAAACTTTTAAAGCTCTTGGATTTATGATATTTTTGCTTCTTTAAATACCCGCCGCAGCGAAAAAATACCGCGGCGCGCAAATATTTTCTTGACGGTACAGATGTATAATGATATAATAAGGATATAAAACCAAGGCGCAGCCGTGCGGAGCCTTCCGCCACGTACGCCGCGGTTTTGTATCCCGTATTTTTTATGCCTGTTTCGTTTTAGGGCAAATACTATATCAGCCGCGCTGCGCGGCGGAACGGAGACTTAAATGAAAAGGTTTTTACTGACAATACCCACGCTTTTGGGTACGGAACAGATTGTTGCAAACGAAGTCAGACGTCTTGGTTACGAAACCTCGGAGGTCAAGGACGGCAGCGTCACATTTGAAGGCGACGCGGAGGCGGTTTGCCTTGCCAACATCAATCTGCGTGCCGCGGAGCGCGTTATGATTAAAATTGCCGAGTTCAAGGTTACGACCTTTGACGAGCTTTTTGAAAAGGTTAAAAAAATCAAGTGGGAAAACATCATCGAAAAGGATGCCGCATTCCCCGTAAAGGGTCACTCGCTGCGATCTGTCCTTCACAGCGTTCCCGACTGCCAGGCGATAATCAAAAAGGCTATTGTAACCGAGCTTTCGGAGCATTACGGCATTTCTCATTTTGAGGAAACGGGTCCGCTTTACCCCATTCAGTTCGCGCTCATGAAGGATATAATTACGCTTTATATCGACACAAGCGGCGAAAACCTCTACAAGCGCGGCTACCGTGAAAAGAGCGTTCTTGCGCCGATGCGCGAAACGCTTGCGTTTTCCATGATTGATTTGAGCTTTTGGCGCGGCGACAGAATTTTTCTCGACCCGTTCTGCGGCAGCGGAACGCTTGCCATAGAGGCCGCACTTTACGCGACCAACACCGCCCCCGGAATAAAGCGCCGTTTTGTTGCGGAAACATGGCGCAACCATATCCCGCCCCAAATGTGGAAGGACGCGCGTGACGAGGCACGCGAAAATGCCGACCCCGGCGCAAGACCGCCGATTTATGCGTCGGACATTGACCCGGAGGCTATCGCTATCGCAAAAAAGAATGCGGAAAATGCCGGTGTTGCCGACAAAATCAAGTTCCGCGTATGCGATGTGGCAAAGCTGACACCGTTCCGCGACAAGGGCGTAATCATCTGCAACCCGCCTTACGGCGAACGCCTGAGCGACCGCAAGGCATGCGAGACGCTCTACCGCGACATGGGGCAGATGCTCCGCGCCAACCCCGGCTGGTCGCTCTCCGCGATCACGTCGCACCCCGGCTTTGAGCGCTGTTTCGGCCGCCGCGCCGATAAAAAGCGCCGCTTCTACAACGGCCGCCTCGAATGTGAATTTATGACCTTCGGTCTGCCCAAATCAAAGCGGTAAACACGCTCTGCGCATCTGAAAAAACAATAATTGAGCAAAAAGCAAATTCTGCACAAAACGCGGGCGCGCAATGCGCGCCCCTAC
>URZD01000057.1 GCA_900552305.1 uncultured Eubacteriales bacterium | reverse complement strand
GGTTGCGATAGAGTCGCGGCGCGGCATGAGCAGCCATATGAACAATCCGTTTACAATGCTTGCAAAGGGAGAGCCGAGCGAGGAATACGGCGACGTATTCGGATTTATGCTTGTGTACAGCGGAAACTTTAATATAAGCGCGGAGGGGAACTCATGCGGCGGAACACGGGTAAATATAGGTATAAATCCGTTTAATTTCAACTGGGAGCTTAAAGCGGGCGAGAGCTTTCAGACGCCGGAGGCGCTGCTCGGTTTTTCGGATTGCGGAACAGGCGGCGCAAGCAGACTTTTTCATAGGCTGATAAGGGAAAGAGTTTGCAGGGGCAGCTTCCGCGACGAGCTGCGACCTATGGTTATAAACAACTGGGAGGGGACGGGTCCCGACTTTGACGAGGAAAAGCTGCTTGCGATAGCGGAAAACGGAAAAAAGCTCGGCTTGGAGATGTTTGTGCTTGACGACGGTTGGTTCGGAAACAGACGAAACGGCGGCTCGCTCGGCGACTGGTATGTAAACGAGGAACTGCTGCCGGGCGGACTGAAAAGCCTTTCGGAAAAGATAAATGCAATGGGCATGAAATTCGGAATATGGGTCGAGCCGGAAATGATTTCGCCGGACAGCGACCTGTACCGCGCCCACCCGGATTGGTGCATACACTCGGAGGGCAGACGGCGTACGCTGAACAGAGAGCAGCTTGTTCTTGACCTTTCAAGAAAGGAAATCAGGGATTATGTTGTTGACGCGGTGTGCAGCGTGTTGGACTCGGGAAATATTTCGTATGTAAAATGGGACTGCAACAGAAATATAGGCGAAACGGAAAACCGGATGCAGTCGCACAAATTTGTTCTCGGTCTGTATGAAATACTGGAAAGAATCACCTCAAAATATCCGAACATTCTGTTTGAAAGCTGTTCAAGCGGCGGCGGCAGATTTGACGCGGGTATGCTGTATTATATGCCGCAGACGTGGACAAGCGACAACACGGAGCCTATATCGCGCATAAAAATTCAGTACGGAACATCGTTTGCATACCCGGCGATTACAATGACGGCGCACGTCGGACGGACGGAGGTCGGCATGGAGAAATACAATCCGATTCTTAATACCGCCGCAACGGTCGCGATGAGCGGTAATTTCGGCTACGAAATGGATTTAAGCCTTTTGTCGGCGGCGGAGATAAAGCAGGCGAGGGAATATGTTGAGCTTTACAAAAAAATCAGAGCCACAGTCCAGTTCGGCAATCTTTACAGACTTGAAAGTCCGTTTGAGGGCGATTTTGCCTCGTGTATGTATACGGACGATAGGCGAGCCGTTTTGTTTGTGTATCAGCTGTGCAAGCAGTCAAACGGCGAGGAAAGACGTATTTTGCTGCGGGGACTTAAAAAGGACGCGGTGTATGTGTGCCGCGGCAGGAAGTACAGCGGCGAGGAGCTGATGCAGCTCGGAATCCGAATACCGCTTAACGAATATATGTTTTTCAGCGACTGCTATATTTTTGAAAAAACAGTCAAATAAAAAGAATTTCCGCATTTTATGCAGATAATGTAAAATGCGGAAATTTTTATATTTGTTACTTACTTTTTTCATATTGATTTGACGCGGGGTATGGTGTATAATACTAAAGGGGTAGTAACTCTTAAAAAGGAATTTTCGGAAGGGGCGCAAAAAACCGATGTACAACATACTTCTTGTTGACGATAGCGATATTGAAAGAAACGGACTGAGAAAGCTTTTGGAACGCTCGGAGTATCCTGTTCGGCTCTCGGAGGCGTGCGACGGCGAGGACGCGTGGGAAAAGATAAGGGCGGACGCGCCGGATATAATATTTACCGATGTGAAAATGCCCGTCATGAACGGGATAGAGCTGCTCGGACTTGTGAAGGAGTATGACGCGGACATACAGACGATAATTTTCAGCGCATACAGCGATTTTGAGTATACCAAAATGGCGATTGAAAACAAGGCGGATAACTACATATTAAAGCCGATAGACACGGACGAATTTAAAAGGGTACTTGCCAACGCGGTCGAACGCGTGGACGAAATTGCGGCGAGCCACCGTCAGGAGGACGAGGTTATCAGAAACACGGTCAGATTTGACCCCGATTTGTATGTCGAGGACGAGGCGGGCATAATGAGCCTTATACTGGAGGCGATATCGGAGAAAAACCTTGATATTCTCAACGGACTTATTGACGAGCTTTTTGCAAAGCTGCACGAAAACAAGGCAATGTCAATGCTTTACGTCAAACAGCTTTCGCTGCGGATAATAAAGAAGATTTACGAGGTATATGACGGCAGCGGCAAGAAAAGCGGCGTATTCAAGAATATGGACGAGCTGATTGTGATGTCGAGCGCGGAGGAAATAGAGGTATATTTAAAAAAGACGGTTGCCTACCTTGTCGGGCGGCTATCCGACGGCGAGGGCAAAAAACGGCTCAGCAAGGCTATGGAAATAGGTCTTTCGCGGTTGCGCCAAAGGTATGCGGAGAATATCTCGCTTGATTCTATTGCGGAGGATGTAGGACTTTCGGGAAAGTATTTCAGTCGTATTTTCAAGCGTGAAATGGGCATAGACTTTTCGAAATACCTGACGGATTACAGAATGAAAAAAGCGGCGCAAAAGCTGCTTGAAACGGACAGGAGCATTGCGGAGATATGCCGCGAGGTCGGAATCCCCGACAGTGCGTATTTTGGCAGCGTGTTCAAAAAATACTACGGCATGACGCCCGGACAGTGGCGGAAAAACCGCGAGGGGGTGAAGACGGATGATGCGGACGGAGCGAAAAGGGGCATGGATAAAAAATAGTCTGCGCGGCGGGATAAGCATACGCAAGCGAATACTTTTTTCATACATAATTATTATGGCGACGGCGCTGACCGCGCTGGGCGTGTATGCGTGCCTGCAGACCGAAAAACGCATAAAAAGCAACATGAACGACAGCATGGAAATTGTCCTTCAGAACAAGTGCGGCAACATAGTTGACGAGGTGGAAAAATGCAATGTCATGCTGATGAATATTGTAAGAAACCGAAGCGTCTATAACGCTCTGTGCGAGGGTTATGACACGGAAACGGGCAGCGGGATATGGAGCGGACTTTCCGATGTGATAGAGCCGACTATTGAAAGTTTTTTGAACGGCAGCAGGAGCGTTGACGCAATCACTGTCTACGCGGAGTACGAAGGTCCGGAGGTCGGAACGCTGCTTTTGAAGGAAAGCAGGGTCATGGGCGAGGAATGGCACAAAAGGACGTGCGAAAAGTACGGCATAAAATGGTTTTGCGAAAACGGCGAGGTGTTTGCGGCGTGCGAGTACCGCAACATATGGACGCATAACGCCGCGGATAACAGCGACCGCTGCGGGGTAGTCAAAATCTCGGTTAATCAGCGGATTTTTTGCATAAATTCAAAGGATAAGAAAAATAACTATCTGTTCAGGGTTATAGCGGACAACGGAGGGGAGGTATATTCCGACTTCGCGGGCGAGGGTATAGAGAAACGGAGCGGCAAAACTGTGATACTGGGCGGAAAGCGCTACCTTTGCTCAAGCATGGAGATAAAGGGAACTCCGTGGACGCTCGAAGCGTTTGTGCCGTACGGCAGCATATATGCCGGCATAGGCGAAATATGGTCGGCAACGGCGGTTATAATGCTTGTGTGCCTTGTGCTGGTTACGGCTCTGGGCGGGTGGCTTTCGTATGAGATGACAGACAGCATCCGCGAGCTCAGCCGCTCTATGGACGAAATAGGAAAGGGCAACTTTGACACGGAGATAACAGTGACGTCAAATGACGAAATCGGCGCTATCGCAGCGCATATGCAAAAAATGCTTGTCCTGCTTAACGAAACAGTGGACAACCTGTACAAAACGAAAATCGAAAAGCAAAAATATGAGCTTGATATACTCAGAACGCAGATAAATCCGCACTTCCTTTATAATATCCTGTCCGCAATCAAATGGACGGCAATGGACGAGGATGCGGAAAGGACGGAAAAACTGGTGAGTATGTTGTCCACGTTTTACAGAACGGGCCTTAACGACGGCGAGGAAACAATCTGTTTTGAGGACGAGCTGAAAAATGCAAGGGCGTATACCGACATGGAGCAGATAATAAGAAACGGAAGGTTTGACGTGGAATACGTCATTGACGAAAAGGTATATGGTCACAACTGCATAACATTTATCCTTCAGCCGATTATAGAGAATGCGATTTTTCACGGCATAAAGCCTATGCGCAGCGGAAGGGGAAAAGTTACCGTCACTGCGCGGGTCGGCGAGTGTATCGAGGTCAGTGTGTCGGATAACGGAGTCGGAATGAGCGAGGAAAAGCGCCGCAGCATAGCCGCGGGCGAGGGCGGCGGCTACGGACTGGCGAATATAAGCAGGCGAATAAGGCTGATTTGCGGCGAGAAATACGGACTGACGGTCGAAAGCGGCGAGGGCGGCACAACGGTTACGGTAAGGCTGCCTAAGGACATTCCCGCCCCAAAACAGAGCAGAAAATAAGCGTTTTACGTCGTGGCAAATCAACTTTTTTCACCCAGGTTGATATATTTATATAATTTGCGGAAATTTTCATATTGAAACAAAAATGGGCAATATGCTATATTTGATATGTAGGATATTGCCTTTTTATGTGAATTTTAATAAAAGGCAGCGCTGACAAAATCGATAAAATCAAGGCAGAAGGGGCGTGAGAGTTTTGAGCGTTGCAGCGGCAAAACAAACAGTCGGTAATCCGAAAAGGGAAAAGGGGTGGCTTTGGAAAACCTTTAAAAAGCAGAAATACCTCCAAATGATGGTAATACCCGGAATAATATTTTTTATCATATTCAGCTACATACCAATGTACGGTGTGCTTATAGCCTTTAAGGACTATAACTTTGCGGACGGAATACTCGGCAGTCCTTGGGTCGGACTTAAACACTTCAGGGACTTTTTCTCGGAGCCGGAGCTTTTCATGATGTTCCGAAACACGATAGGGATAAGCGTTCTGAAAACGCTTTTCGGGTTTCCCGGTCCGATTATTTTTGCGATACTTTTAAACGAGATTGCATCAAACGGATATAAAAGAACAATACAGACAATTTCATATCTTCCGCACTTTGTATCGTTGGTCGTTGTTATAGGAATGGTAATCCGCTTTTCCTCGGCGAACGGCGGACTGTTCAATGATATTCTTGTGGGACTTCATATTATTGACGAGCCGATCAGCTTTCTTGCACAGCCGAAATACTTTTGGGGAATACTTATCGGAATAGACGTCTGGAAGGGCATAGGCTGGGGGTCGATAGTGTACTGCTCGGCAATAAGCGGCATCGACCAGGCTCTTTACGAGGCGGCAACGATTGACGGCGCGGGGCGATTCCGCCGTATATGGCACGTGACACTGCCGGGAATCATGCCTATGGTTACAATTTATCTGATACTGACAATGGCGAATATTCTCACAGGCTCCGGCTTTGACGATATATTCCTTTTAAGAAACGATATGCTTTACAAGGTTTCGCAGACGATAAGCATATACAGCTACGAAATGGGTCTTGTAAAGGGCAGCTATTCGTATTCAACGGCAATAGGACTTTTCACGTCGGTTATAAACCTGACGCTGCTTATAATCTCAAATACGGTTTCGAGAAAAGTTTCGGAAAACAGCCTGTGGTAATGGGAGGGAATTGATAAAATGCTTAAAAGAAAGAATAAACTTAAAAAATCGGTCGGCGAACAGATTTTTGACATATGGAACATATTGGGCTTTGCGCTGCTGTGCTTTATATTCGTCTATCCGTTTATAAACATTCTTGCGGTTTCGCTTAACGACCCTATAGACGCGTTGCGCGGCGGTATATATTTCCTTCCGCGTAAGTTCTCGGTCGAAAACTATAAAAAAGTGCTGACCGACCCAATGATATACACCGGCTACGGTGTGACAATCGCAAGAACGGTAATCGGCGCGCTGACTCACGTTATCTGCACAGCGATGTTTGCGTACGGACTTTCCAAAAAGGATTTGTTATTCAGACCGTTTTATACGGTACTGTGCATGATTCCGATGTACTTCGGCGGCGGATTGATTCCGTCCTACCTTCTTATGAGAAGGCTGCACCTGATAAACACTTTTTGGATATACATAATCCCCGGTCTTTATGGTATGTGGAACGCAATGATTTTCAAAACTTTTTATCAGGGTATACCGTCAGCACTGGAGGAGGCGGCAAAAATTGACGGCTGCAACGACTTTGGGGCGTTTTTCAGAATTATATTTCCGCTTGCAAAGCCGTGCGTTGCGGCAATCCTGCTTTTCTGCGGCGTAAACCACTGGAACTCATGGTTTGATGGATATATCTACATAAAAAACGAACATCTGCTCCCGCTGCAGACAATACTCATGAGAGTTATAAACCAAAGCGCGGCGGCACAGTCGCTTGAACAGGCGGAGAACATGATGATAAAGACCGCGGACGGCGCAAGGCCAACGGTCACACCCGAATCGATACGCTACGCGACAATGGTTGTATCAATCGGACCTATCGTTCTTATCTACCCGTTCATGCAAAAGTATTTTGAAAAGGGCGTAATGATTGGCTCGGTAAAAGAGTAAACTATAAAATTTTTATAAAAGGAGAGAAAAGAAAAATGAAAAAGAGATTTACGGTTACAAGAGCTTGTGCCATAGCGACGGCGGCAGCGCTGTTTGTCGGCTGCACGGCGGGCTGCGGCAAGAAAAAGGACGAGGTCGGCAAGGTGACCGACATCGAGTGGTTTATCAATATGCAGCAGTGGGACACAAGCGGCGACCTTTGGAACACTGCGGAGGTGCTGCAGGAGATTGTCAAGAAGACAGGCGTAAAGCCGGACGTTACCGTGCCGACAGGCTCTGGCGCGGAAAAGGTAAACCTTATGCTGGCAACAGGCGAGATGCCCGACCTTCTTACATTTGACTCAACAGATACTCAGATTAACCAGATGATAAAGGCAAAGGCAATGTATCCGCTTCAGGAGCTTATCGACAAGTATGACCCCGACATGAACAAGTGGCTGCCCGATTGGGTAAAGACATTCGGAGCCGCGCCGCTTGACGGCGTTCAGTACGGACTGCCCAGCTATCTGCGTGCCGAGTGGCAGGTAAAGGAGCGCGACGACGTGTCAACCGTGGCGTTTTTGGTGCGCAGCGATGTATATGAAGAACTGGGAAGTCCCGACATGACAACTCCGGACGGCTTTTATAACGCGCTTGTAGCCTTCAAGGAGAAATATCCCGAAATCAACGGCAAAAAGACGATTCCGCTCTGCCTGTGGAACGGTATGTACGGAGCGGGATATCTTGCGCGTTCGTTTGGAGTAAAGAGCTTTTATATAGATGAAAAAGGCAATTATCTGCCCGATTACATGGACCCCAAATATGAGGAATTTGTAAAGTATATGGCAAAGCTCAACCGTGCGGGACTTATTGACCGTGAGGCATACATAAAGAAACAGGATCAGGTAACAGAGGATTTGTCACAGGGACTTTCGTTTGCGGCGTGCTGGAACTTTGACGCGTTCTATGATATTAACAAGGCTTTGGGACAGCAGTATAACGGCGCAAGATATAAGGCTATTGACCCGATGAACGCGACAGACAATCCTATTACGCTGAAGGATTCGACCCTTCGCGGCTGGACTACCACGGTTGTTCCAAAGGAGGCAAAGCACCCGGAGGAGGCATTCAAATTCATGAGCTACCTGTTCAGCAGAGAAGGTCACACACTGCTTATGTTCGGTCACGAGGGTGAGGACTGGACGCGCATAGACGACCACACGATTCAGAGAACGGACGATTACGCAAACCGTGCAAAGGCGGACGATTTTAAAAAGAAAACCGGTATAGGCTCATACGGACTTTTCTATTATGCGTGGGATAAGTGCCTGCCGGCTCCCGGAGTTGAGCAGGATGTAATGGAGACAGAGGACAGACCCAAGGCAAATCAGTACGGCGGAACGGACAACCTTTGGATTTCGCTTATGTGTCCGGTACAGCCGGATACTGACGAAGCGTCAATCGAGAACAAGGCGAATAAGATTGTATCTCAGGCAAAAGCGTCGTTTATGCTTGAAAAGGACGAGGCAAAGGCACTCAGCACATATCATAAGATGATAGATGACGTGAATGCGCTCGGCTATGACAAGGTTGTCAAGTATAAAACCGAGCAGTACAACATTGCAAAGCAGAGATATGACGAATTTCTGAAAAAAAAGAATAAATAATTTGGAGCGAAAATCCGAATCCGACCGAAAACGGCGCGGATTCGGAATATTTCGGACGTGGCGGTTGTCAGTCATTCCGCGCGGAATGACTGACCCGTACACAAATCGTACGGTGCGGCAAATGGCGAACGCCGCGCAAAACAAGAAAACGGAGGAGAATTATGAGATTACGTCTTGTGAGTATATTTTTATGCCTGAGTATGTTCCTCTCCGCGGCTCCCGCATATGCGGCAGATGGCGGCAGCGGCAAAAAGGCCGCCGCGGAATACGGCATAATCAAAGACGAGTTTGAGGATTTAAGCAGGATAAAAGCGCATACGGGCGCAGTCGCGGCGGTCACTCTCGAAGGTGCGGAGTATGACGGCGATACAAGCGGACTTTCTATGGTCGGCGCGGCAAAGGGTACGGAAATACTGTACGAGGCGCCGTTTGAGATAGGCTCGTACACGTTGTGGCTGAAGGGCGACACAGGAGAGTATACGCCCGATTTTAAAATATATTTGTCAAGTGACGGAAAAAACTTTACATGGGACAAAAACGCGGAGCACCGAAACGAGGGTAAGCTGAGAATATACACAAACCCCGAGGTGTTTGAAGAAAACCGTTTTTTAAAGATAGTATATAACGGCGAGAAAGCGCCGCAGGATTTGTACCTTCTGAAAACCGAAATCCGCGAGGAAGGCTTTGTGCAGTTCAGCGGCAGAAGAATACCCAGAACTGAGCCGTCGGAGTTTGACTATAGCTCGATTCCGTCACTGCGCGAGGCATACAAGGACTATTTTCGGATAGGAGCGGCGCTTGAATACCACGACATCAAAGTGGAGCCGAATCTGCTTGCAACGCAGTATGCGGTCATCGGCTCGGAGGGGCAGACCCACTTTAACGGACTTCAGCAGAGCGAGGGCAACTTCTCATGGTACTGGGCGGACCGTATTTTCGACTGGGGCGCGGAACAGGGCATGATGGGCAGACTGCACGCGCTGATGTACTATATAAATCTGCCCGATTGGGTAAAGGTGCAACCGGGCGGCGGCACGGTCACAAAGGAGTTGTTTTTAAAACGCTACGAACGTCATGTAAAAACCGTGGTTTCCCACTATAAGGGCAGGGTAAAATACTACGACGTGGTGAACGAGCTTATAGACGCGGGTCAGTACCGTCCGTATATGTTTGAGTACAAAATATTCGGCGGCAACGAGGATGAGTTTGAGGACTTTATAGCAAACCTGTTCCTTTGGGCATACGAAGCCGACCCTGACGCAAAGCTGGTATTTCTGGACGGCGGTCTGCTTGCAAAGCAAAAAAGAAACAGGCACTGGTTTGAGCTGTTCGGACCGAACATACTTCCGCGAATCCTTGAAAAGGGTGTTCCCAAAGAGAACATCATTCTCGGCGAGCAGGGTCACTGGGGCATAAACGATTGTGTGACCGAGGAGCAGTCGGGAGGTACGGGAAATTCGCTTGAAGGAATTTTGAATGATGTACGCGAGCTGGGACTTCATGTTGTGTTTACAGAGATGGACATGGGTGTTACGTCGGATATGTACATTTCCGACCAGACGGGTCAGAAAACAAACCTTTCCAGAGCGGAAAACCAAGAGCTTGCGGCAAAAAAGTGGGGACTTATATTTGACGTTCTGCGCGAGAATGCGGACATAGTAGACTTTGTGACATTCTGGGGCGCGACCGACAACACAAACGTCAGAACGCAGACAACGGCTACCTGCGGCACGTTCTTTGACTATAACTTCGAGCCGTATCCAGCGTTTTACAGGGTGCTTGACTTTGACAAAAAGCTGCCAAGGTGGACAACGGACGACATAACAGAGATTAACTACGGCAACGGCTGGACAAGGCGCGGCGCACAGGCGGTGTACGGAACTCCGGTAATCGACGGCAAGGTTGACGATGTGTGGAAAAAGACCGAGAAGATAGAGCTTGACCGCCAGACGGTCGGCGGTGCGGACAAGGGCGCAACGGGAACTCTGCGCGTTCTTTGGGACGAGGAAAACATATACGGATTGTTTGAGGTAAATGATGAGGATATAAACACAGATAACCCGAATACATGGTTTAAGGACTGCGTGGAGCTATATATCGGCGAGAACAATTCGCAAACGGGCGCGTATTCGAGCGGCGACTGTCAGATAAGAGTTACGGCAAACGGACTTAAGGATGGCAAAGGCTACGGCGACTGGACGACTGACTGGTACGACAGCGCGGCGGTAAGCGACAAAAAGGGCTATACCGTTGAGATAGCGTATCATATGCACACGCGGAAGAACGCGGTCGGCGACACAATAGGACTTGACGCGCAGATTGTCGACCACGAGGACGGCAACGGCACAAGACGCAGCATACGCAAGTTTTGCGACACAGTGAAACAGACCTCCGAAACGCCGGAGTGCTGGGGTACCTGTCAGCTTGTCGAAAAGGTCGGCAGCACGGTGAACAAGAACAGCAACGGCACGGGGGCGTCAGGCAATGCGGAGAAAAAGCGGACGCTGAAAAATGGCGAGGTTGAATTTTCGGTCGGAGTGACCGCGGCGGACGGCACGGAGTATGTGTCGCTTAAAGAGCTTGCGGCGCAGCTCGGCGGTACGGTAAGGTATGACCGTGTAACGGACACGGTAAGCCTTACGGTCGGTACAAAAACCGCAGGACTTTGTATCGGCTCGCAAACGGCAGAGATCGGCGGCACGGCGGTCGGAATGGGACACGCGGTGACGGTTGCCGACGGCAGAACGGCAGTGCCGCTGAAGGAACTGCTGAAGGCTATGGATATGAATTTCAGCATTGAATAAAATCGGAGGAGGAAGTAAGAAGTGAAAAAGACATTAGCCATTATTCTCGGAATCACGGTAGGAATGTCATCTGTCGGCAGTTTTGCGGAAAATACGGAAATTACCGAATTAACCGAATTACCTACATTGACCGAAACGGCGGGAGAAATCACAGAAACAGAGGAAACGGGGGGGGTACCGTTTTG
>URZD01000056.1 GCA_900552305.1 uncultured Eubacteriales bacterium | reverse complement strand
TCTGGATTGCAGTTGTGGAATTCCTGCGATACGAAGAGGGGATTTGTCCCGGCCGGACAGAGTACACAGATGATCATTGGTGCCTCCGGGGAGACAGACTATGAGATCATGGCGGTATCAGAAGCGTTATACCGGCGTTTTGACCTGAAGCGGGTGTTTTATTCTGCATTTATCAATGTCAATAAGGATAGTACTCTTCCGGCACTGGATAGTCAGCCACCGCTGCGGCGGGAACAGTGCGGAGCCGCGGAAAGCGCAGCGCGGCAAGGATTGGCAGAACGAGAATAAGCGTGGGGAGCAATATGAAAGCGGTCAGAAATTTTTTCATTTTTCGTACTTCCTTTTATAATATGCCGATGTATAATACTTAATATATTAAATATATTGGAAAAATTTAAAAATATGCTTGACAAACGGCGGAAAATGTAATATAATTTATAAGTTAAAAAATCCTTACTCCCCATAAAAGAGGGAGTCAAAAGTCCACAAGGAGGTGAAAAGAATGGTTGAAGTTATTAACAAGTACGAAACTCTGTTCGTTATTGACGCAAGCAAGACGGAGGAGGAAACTGTTGCTTTGATTGATAAGTTCAAATCATTGATAGAGGCTAACGGCACAATCGAAAGCGTTGACGAATGGGGACGCAGAAGACTGGCTTACGCTATCAATGACATGAACGAGGGCTACTATGTACTGATAAACTTCTCGGCAAAGGGTGATTTCCCGGCTGAGCTTGAGCGTGTGTTCGGTATTACGGACGGTATACTCAGAAGCATGGTTGTCAGAAAAGACGAGAAATAATTGTGCCGCATTTGGCATAGAAAGCAGGATTGCTTATGATTAACAAGGCGATTTTGATGGGAAGACTTACCCGCGACCCGGAGCTTAGACATACCGGAAGCGGAACGCCTGTGTGCAGCTTTTCCGTTGCGATTGATAACGGTTACGGCGACAACAGGAGTACCGATTTCATCAACTGCGTTGCATGGAACAAGACTGCGGAATTTGTGGATAAATACTTCACAAAGGGCAGAATGATAATTGTTATCGGACGGATTCAGACCCGCACATGGGAAGGTCAGGACGGTAAAAAGAACTATGCGACAGAGGTTGTGGCGTCGGAAGTTTCATTCGGCGAGACGAAAAAGAGCGCTGACGAAAACGGCTACCGTACACAGAGCGGGTCATATGACGCGCCCAAGGCTGCGGATGTGCCGGATATGCCTGCGGGTGGCGGCAGCGACGACTTTGTCGAGCTGGACACAAATGACGATTTACCGTTTTAATACGGTTTGCGGTCAAATAAAAATTTGACGGATAGGAGGAAATTTAAAATGGCTGAAAGAGAAAAGAACGATAAGCTCAGAAGAAGACCCAAGCGCAAGGCTTGTGCTTTCTGTGTTGATAAAGCTGAATTTATCGACTACAAGGATGTTGCAAAGCTCAGACGCTACATCACGGAAAGAGCGAAGATTCTTCCGAGAAGAATCAGCGGCTGCTGTGCAAAGCATCAGAGAGAACTTACAGTTTCAATAAAGAGAGCAAGATATATGGCACTTCTTCCATATACGGCTGACTAAGAAAGTGTATATATGCGCCTCAAAAGAAATTTTGGGGCGTTTTTTCATCTTTAGGCGGTTAAATTCTCTCTGCCCAAAGATGAAATTTCTTATTTAATAAGAGAGCCGAAAACAATGCACATAATTTTACGGCATATTTTATGCGGCATTTTTTGCCGCGGACACTTTTTACTTTAATTGATATTAAAAGAGCAAAAACGAAAATCACTCTTTGCCGCGGGATGCGGTAAGGGTTAATCTATATATCAGGGGAATGAAAAAAATGGAGAAAATGAAGCACAGGAGTCTTTTTTACCTTATGGAGACTCCGGATAATTTTAATATTGACGAGAAATACCCTGCAATAATTTTTCTGCACGGTGCGGGCTCAAGGGGAAACGATATTTCTGTTTTGGAGGACAATGCGTATTTTAAGGGCAGCGGAAGGCACGGTCAGCCGTTTATCACATTCGCTCCGCAATGTTACGCAAATACATGGTTCGACATATTCGAGCAGCTCGGCGAGTTTATCGAGTTTTGCATATCTCAGCCGTATGTTGACCGCGACAGAGTATATCTTATCGGCGCGTCAATGGGCGGCTACGCCGTATGGCAGACCGCGATGACGCACCCGGAATGGTTTGCTGCGGCGGTTCCGATATGCGGCGGCGGTATGTACTGGAATGCGGAACGCCTTAAAAACATAGGCGTCTGGGCTTTCCACGGCGAAGACGACAATGATGTTCTGCCCCGCGAAAGTGAGATAATGGTTGAAAAAATCAAAGCCTGCGGCGGTGACGCACGACTCACCCTTCTTAAAAAAACAGGGCATGACAGCTGGAACGCGGCATATAATTCAAAAGAGGTTTTTGACTGGCTGCTGACCTGCAAACGTCGCATAGCGCCAATAGGTCCTGACGGCTACGATAACGCGGAGCAGTTTGGCTGATAACTGACAGAGCATATTTTTATAAAAAATTTAATATTTCGGAGGTAAACCGATATGACAGAGAATTTTAATCTTGCAATCGAAATGTTCAGAACACTTGTTCTGGGCATAGTCGAGGGCATAACCGAATGGCTGCCGATAAGCTCGACCGGACATATGATACTTGTAAACGAGCTTATACATAACACCGAAGGCTTTACCGCGTCGGATTTATATCTGTATGTAATCCAGCTCGGCGCGATACTCGCGGTCGTAACGCTGTATTTTCACAAGCTGAATCCGTTTTCACCGAAAAAGACAAAGGCGGAAAAGGCAGACACATGGCAGATGTGGTTTAAGGTTGTCGCGGCGTGTATTCCCGCTGCCGTAATCGGACTTGCGGTTGACAGCTATATGGCGCGTATAGAGAACTGGCAGGTGGTTTCAGCAACGCTGATTATCTACGGTATCGCGTTTATCGCGGTTGAGAATATGCACAAAAAAACCACGGTCGACTCGATAGGTGAGATGTCCTATAAAACCGCCATCGGAATAGGTCTTTTTCAGGTGCTTTCCATTATTCCGGGTACGTCAAGGTCAGGCTCGACAATCCTCGGCGCAATAATCCTCGGCTGCTCGCGCGAGGCTGCGGCGGAGTTCTCGTTCTTCCTCGCAATCCCGGTAATGTTCGGCGTAAGCCTTCTTAAAATTCTTAAATACGGCTTGGTTATGAGCGGCGGCGAGGTTGCCGTTCTGCTCACGGGCATGGTTATAGCCTACCTTGTGTCGGCTGCG
The DNA here is from genome assembly GCA_900552305.1 of uncultured Eubacteriales bacterium. Classification (GTDB taxonomy): domain Bacteria; phylum Bacillota; class Clostridia; order Monoglobales; family Monoglobaceae; genus UMGS1494. The sequence continues at coordinate 7,967 of URZD01000056.1, read as the reverse complement.
GCGATAAAGTTTCTTATGAACTTTGTCAAAAAGCACGATTTCAAGTCATTCGGTTACTACAGAATTATTCTCGGAATACTCGTTATTTTATATTTCGCATTCATGCGTTAGCCGAAAGAGAATAATCCAAACCCGCCCAAAAAGGCATAATTTCGGATTATTTCGGCTTTTGGAGTATTTTAACACAGCGAAAACGGAAATCCGTCCCTCAAAATCAAAATTCGGATTTTTCCATTTCGGCTAACCTCTAAGGAGAAACAAACACTATGGCAGAAAGAAAAAAAACCGCGGCGTCTCCGACCGCAAGGAAAACGAACGGACGTACGGCGTCACGAGGGTCAAAAAACGTGTCCAAATCGGGAACAGGAGCGAAAAAAGCTCCCGCAAAAACCGTAAGGACCAAAAAGCTAAGCGCGGAGGTCAAGGGCATTATCCTTATCGCACTGGGTATCTTTGCAGCAATCTCCATGTTCACGGAAGCAACCGGCATTGTCGGTCACTTCTTCCGTCAGGTAATCATGGGTTTGTTCGGCGGCGCGGCATGGATGTTCTTTGTCTACATTATCTGGACGGGCGTGACCATGTTCACAGATAAACAGCCGGATACCTCGTCGGCGAAAATATGGACAATGATATTGCTTATGATTGTAACCTCGGTGCTGTGGTCGGTATTCAGCAATGAAACCGCATGGTACTGCGACGGCTTTGTTGATCAGATTCAGTATATGTTTGTACAGGGCGCTGACGGCTATGCCGGCGGCGTAATCGGAATTACGCTCTGTGTATTGCTCGTTAAGTGTCTCGGCACGGTCGGAACCACCGTTGCGGCAATCGCGGCGGCAATGATACTGATCGTCCTGCTGACAGAGGTATCGTTCGAGAAAATCTTCCGCAGGATTGCCGCGTCTATTAAGAAAAACCGCGAAAGCGTTTCCGCGCGTCTTGACAGCGAGGTCGAGACCGAGCTGGAGCCGTTTGACGCGGAGGACGAAGACGAGCAGACTCCCGAAAAACCGCGCCGCCGCAAAAAGACAGCGCGCGGCGAAACAGGGCATATACCCCCGGTTGACATAACCGAAAATCCAGGCAAAATGCCGAACAGCAGCTATTTTGACATATATTTCAAAGATGACGATATGACCGAGATAACCTCGGACATGGAATCCCGCACAGAAAAACCGCAGCACGCGGAGGACGCGGAAAGCGGCAAAAACGAGGTCAAGATTCACCGCTTTACCTTTGAGGAGGATATGCCGGAGCATGAAGCGACAAGCGCCCATGCGGCTGACGAAAAGGCAGAAACGGAGCATGACGCGCATGACCGCGCAAGCGGCGGCGAAGGCACGCACGGCGCGGACAGCGCATACAGCGCACCGTACAGCGGTGCGGCACGGATTTCCGACACAGAGGACGACGCGCCGTTTGACATCAGCGACATAAAAACCGGAGTTCTTACCGAAATCCCGGACGAGAACGGCAACTTCAAGACCGGCGACGAGGAATTTGAGCCGCCGAGCCTTGTACAGATGCAGGAGCGCGTTGATCCGATGACGCAGGCGGCGATTGACGCGGGCGTACCGCTTGACAGCGCGGTCGCGGCGGGAAAGCGCATAAACCGCGAGGAGGCGCAGCAGGCGGCAAACCTTATCGGCACGATGGCAAAGGAGCATATGGAGGCGGCAAAGCCGATAAAATACAAGCTCCCGTCTGTTGCTCTGCTTGCAAAGCCTAAGCCGAAAACCAAGAGCCGTGCGGAAATTAAAAAGGAGCTTGAGGACAAGGCGAACAAGCTGCTTGAAACTCTGGCAAGCTTTAAGGTTGACGCAAAAATCCTTGATATAACACAGGGACCGACCGTTACGCGGTTTGAGCTTCAGCCGGGCTTTGGTATAAAAGTATCAAAAATAACCAACCTCGCCGATGACATTGCGCTCAGCCTTGCCGCGTCCGGTGTGCGTATCGAGGCTCCGATTCCGGGCAAGGCGGCAATAGGAATAGAAATTCCGAACGCTACGGCAACCGCCGTTCCGATTCGCGAGGTAATAGACACAGACAAATTCCGTGACTTCAAGTCCAAAACGGCGTTCGCGCTCGGCAAGGACATAAGCGGAAACTGCATAGTTGCGGACATTGCTCAGTTCCCGCATATCCTTATCGCGGGTGCGACCGGTTCGGGTAAGAGTGTTTGTATCAACTCACTTATCACAAGTATTTTATATAAGGCAAAGCCGGACGAGGTAAAGTTGATTATGGTTGACCCCAAAAAGGTTGAGCTGGGTGTGTACAACGGAATTCCGCACCTTCTTATACCTGTTGTAACCGACCCCAAGCACGCGGCGGGCGCGCTCAACTGGGCGGTTGCGGAGATGAAGAACAGATATAAGCTTATGGAGGACAACAAGGTCAGAAATCTTCAGGGCTTTAACCGTCTTATGGAGGAGGAAGGAACGCCGGAAAACAAGCTGCCGGAAATCGTAATAATAATAGACGAGCTTGCCGACCTGATGATGGCGGCAAAGAACGAGGTCGAGGACTCGATAAACAGCCTTGCGGCGCTTGCGCGTGCCGCGGGAATGTATCTTGTTATCGCAACGCAGCGACCGTCCGTTGACGTAATTACCGGCGTAATCAAGGCAAATGTTCCGTCAAGAATCGCATTTGCTGTTTCGTCACAGGTGGACAGCCGTACGATTATTGACGCAATGGGCGCGGAAAAGCTGCTCGGCAAGGGTGATATGCTCTATGCGCCGCGCGGCGCGATAAAGCCTATGCGAATACAGGGTAACTTTGTCTCCGACAGCGAGATAGAGGACATAGTGGCGTTTATAAAGAAGCAGTATGAGGCAAGCTATGACGAGTCGATACTGGAGCATATAGAGCGCGAGCAGGACGCAATGGAGGCTCCGGCAGATGACGAGGACGACCATATGCGCGGCGGCGAGCGTGACGAGCTTTTCGGTAAGGCGGCAGAGCTTGTTATCGATTCCGGGCAGGCGTCAGTGGCAATGCTTCAGCGCAGATTTAAGGTCGGATACCAACGCGCGGCGCGAATTATCGACCAGATGGAGGAATATCACGTTATCGGACCGTATGAGGGTACAAAGCCGAGACAGGTTCTTATGACCCGAAACGAGCTTAACGAGATGCTGATGTATAATCCTGACTGACAAAAACATCCGAAACCCCACTCAAAACGCGGATTTCAGCCGTTTTTGTTGGACAAATAGGACAAGGGACGCAAAAAAAATTTGTGCAAAGTCACGAATTTAAAGAAAAACGCAGAAAACTATGGAATTTTTGATAAATATGTAGTAGAATAAATATGTTAATTTACATGAAAAAATAATTTAAAAATTATTTTTTTAGAAAGGAGTTTTAAAAATGAATAAACAGGAATTGATTTCAGCAATGGCTGAAAAAGCAAATCTTTCAAAGAAGGATGCAGAGGCTGCTCTGAACGCTTTTATCTCATCAGTTGAAGGCGCACTCGTTAAGGGTGACAAAGTTCAGCTTATCGGCTTCGGCGGTTTTGAGGTAAGAACAAGAGCTGCAAGAACAGGCAGAAATCCTCAGACAGGCGCTGAGATGAAGATTGACGCTGCAAAGGTTCCGGCTTTCAAGGCAGGCAGCGCACTCAAGGCTCTTATCAATAAATAATAAGCTTTGAATTTCAAAAAGAACGCCCGAGCGGCGTTCTTTTTTTACATATGTTTAATATTCAGGGAGGAATGACACAATGAAAAGCTTTAAGTACAAAACGCACGGAACGTGTTCGAAGGAAATATCCTTTGACCTTGACGGCAACACGGTAAAAAATGTGCATTTTCTGTTCGGCTGCATGGGTAACACTCAGGGAGTGGGCAGACTTGTCGAGGGTATGAATGTTGACGAGGCAATTTCGCGCCTTAAAGGGATAGATTGCAACGGTCGTGGTACGTCATGTCCGGATCAGCTTGCACAAGCTCTTGAACAGGCAAAAAACGCCGAATAGGAGCGAGAAGAAAGGTCACAGAGGGAAACCGAGCGAAAAAACAACTTTATATCACCCGCACATCGGAGCAAGCGGTGTATAGCTTGCTCCGATTTTCGCGAAAATCAGAGTTCATTCTCGCCACCGCTCCTCTGTTTTCGTTAATTTCTGCGCTGCGACGCGGCACAATATTGTGGCTTTTGTCGAAAGCTGTGAAACAGGCGGCAAAGAACGAACACTTAATTGAAAAATACGGGCGGACGATTATAGCTTGTTTTACCGTTGGCGCGGTTTTTTGCGAGCTTGCCGTCTAAATATCCTGAAACTATTTTCAATCGCAGTTTCGGAGGATATTTAATTTTACCCATGAAAAAACCCCTTTCATTAGACTTATTTCTGTCTAACAAATGGGGCTCATTTCAGTAATGACGTTATTTAAAATGTGATGTAATTGTTTGGGTATAACCGTTTAAGGTCTTGCTTTTTTATAATGTATCGAATTTCTAAATTTGTCAAGCTCTTTTCGTAAAATGTCCGAATATTGCAAACTCGGGAAAAACCGCGCTGCACTGCCGCAAATCACAGTCCAAGCAGATTTTTTATCTCTCCCGCGCTTTTTGCGCCGACAAAACGCTGTTCTTCCTCGCCGTTTCTGAAAATTACTACCGTTGGAATGGACATAATGCGATACTGTGACGCAAGCTCCTCACATTCGTCAATATTGACCTTTGCAATCACGGCGCGGTCGCCGATTTCTGCATCAAGCTTATCGATTACGGGAGCAAACATCTTGCACGGCATACACCACTCCGCCCAAAAATCTACAAGGACAGGCTTATCCTTTGAAGAGATAACGCTGTCAAATTCTTTATCCGTTATATGAAGTACACTCATTTTTCACACATCCTTATCTTTTTTGTAGTATCTGCAAAATTTATTTTTTTATTACACAAAAATTCTAAAGCCGCAACGCTCGACAGGCGTTAAACGGACAAAAATTCTTTATCGGTCAATGTCTATTTCCAGGGAAACGGGACAGTGGTCGGAGCCGAAAATATCGGTATGAATTTTCGCCTCGCGGATTTTGTCCGCAATGCGTTCGGAAACAAGGAAGTAGTCGATGCGCCACCCCGCGTTCTTTTCGCGCGCCTTAAAACGGTAACTCCACCATGAATATATGCCATCGGCATCGGGATAGAGGTATCTGAAGCTGTCGCAAAATCCCGCGTCAAGCAGCTCTGTCATTTTTTCGCGCTCCTCATCGGTAAATCCTGCGTTGCGGCGGTTTGTTTTGGGGTTTTTCAAATCGATTTCCCTGTGCGCAACATTCAAATCGCCGCAGCATATGACCGGCTTTTTGCTGTCAAGTTTCATAAGATATGCACGGAAATCGTCCTCCCACTGCATACGGTAGTCGAGTCGGGCAAGCTCGTTCTGCGAGTTCGGCGTGTAGCAGGTCACAAAAAAGAAATTTTCAAATTCAAGGGTTATCAGCCGACCCTCATGATCGTGAACGTCAATGCCCATGCCATACGATACGGAAATCGGGGTCATGCGGGTGAAAGCCGCCGTTCCCGAGTACCCCTTCTTTTCGGCACTGTTCCAGTATTGGAGATAGCCGCGTGCGGCAACCTCCGCCTGACCGGGCTGCATTTTTGTTTCCTGGAGCGCGAATATATCCGCGTCAAATCCGCGGAAAATATCCTCGAATCCTTTGCCGAGACACGCTCTGAGTCCGTTTACGTTCCATGATACAAGCTTCATTTTGAAAATTCTCCTTTATCTGAAAAGGGGATAATCCGCCTTTGGGGCGGATTTCGCCTTTTCTGTGTTAGTTTTGCCCAAACATTTGCCGTGCCGGTTTTATTCGTAGTCGACAACGTCTATCCATGAATTAAGGAACTCGCGCTCCTTTTCGTTACCCTTGACCGTCTGTGACGCCGCAACAATCGGCATCCATTTCTGAACATACTGCATTGCGGTATCGCTCTTTTCGCAGAACAGCTCAAGATACCGTTTTGCGCCCGTAATGTCGCCGTCTAACCAAAACAGAAGGTATGTTCTTGCCGCGTCCGCCGAGGCGTTGCCGCGCGTTGCGTGCGACCAGTCTATTATATACGGCGTGGAATCCTCCGCTATAATTATATTGGAAGGGTTAAAATCGCCGTGGCACAGCTTTTTGTGCTTGGGCATTCCGTTAAGGCGGGTGTGCAGGTCATAGCGAACCGTTGCCGACAGGTCGGTCTGACTTATTTTGCGGTTCATTTTATCAACCAGCTTGTTGAGGTCGGGACAGCTTTTTTTGTGCATTTCAATCTGGAGGTCAACAAACATATTCATGTATTCCTCCTTTTTTTCGGGGTGTTCCGCCATAAGCTTAGCAAGGGTTGTGCCGCTGATATAGTCGGATACAATCGCCCACTTGCCCTCTATCATGGTGACCTCCTCGATTTTGGGAATGTTCAGTCCGGTTTCCTCAACACGCGCCTGATTAAGAGCCTCGTTGAGAATGTCCGCTTTTGAAAATCCCTCGCCGAATACCTTCATACAAAGGTCGCCGTCACGGTATATCGTTTTATTGTTTCTTACGGCAATAATTCTGTCCAGCTTCATTATTTTTCCCCTCCCTGCGTTTTTTCTTCGTTGTTTTTTCCGTAGTACGCGTTAAGATACATTTGCTTAATCTCGCTCATCAGCGGGTAGCGCGGGTTTGCGCCGGTACACTGGTCGTCAAACGCCTGCTCGGTCATATCGTCAAGGCGGTCAAGAAAATCCTTTTCGTCAATTCCGTAATCGCGGATTGTTTTTTTGATTCCGACGCGGTCTTTAAGTTCGTTCACCGCCTTGATAAGGTTTTCCAGCTTCTCGATATCGGTTTTGCCGCCGAGACCGAGCGAATCCGCAACCTCGGCATATCTCGCGAGTGTGTGCGGGTGGTCGTATTGCGGGAAGGTACCCATTTTTGCCGGAGTTTCCGACGCATTAAATCTCAGTACATCCTCAATCATCAGCGCATTTGCAACGCCGTGCGGCAGGTGGTGGAACGCGCCGAGCTTATGAGCCATGGAGTGGCACACGCCGAGGAACGCGTTTGCAAACGCCATGCCCGCCATTGTTGCGGCGTTCGCCATTTTCTCACGCGCGACGACGTCTGTTTGTCCGTTATCGTATGCCCGCGGAAGATACTCGAATATTGTTTTAAGCGCCTTCAGCGCAAGTCCGTCCGTGTAGTCGGTCGCCATCATTGACGCATACGCCTCCAGAGCGTGTGTTACCGCGTCTATACCGGACGCCGCAGTCAGACCCTTCGGCGCAGACATATGGAAGTCGGTATCGATTATCGCCATTTTGGGGAGCAGCTCGTAGTCTGCAAGCGGGTATTTTATACCGGTTTTTTCGTCCGTAATAACCGCAAACGGAGTTACCTCCGAGCCTGTTCCCGCAGAGGTCGGAATCGCGATAAAATATGCCTTTTCGCCCATTTTCGGGAAGGTGTAGACTCTTTTTCTTATATCGATAAAGCGCATTGCCATATCCATAAAATCAGCTTCGGGATGCTCGTAAAGTACCCACATAATTTTTGCCGCGTCCATTGCGCTGCCGCCGCCGAGTGCGATTATGCAGTCGGGAGCGAACGCCGTCATCTGCTTTGCGCCCTCTGTCGCGCAGCCGAGGGTCGGGTCGGGCGCAACGTCAAAGAAGGTCGTGTGCTCGATTCCCATTTCGTCAAGCCTGTCGGTTATCGCCTTTGTGTATCCGTTATGATAGAGGAAGCTGTCGGTTACGATAAACACCCTCTTTTTGTTCATTACGGTTTTAAGCTCGCCGAGTGCGACCGGCAGACAGCCTTTCTTTATATATACCTTTTCCGGAGCTCTGAACCAAAGCATATTTTCCCTTCTTTCCGCAACGGTTTTAATATTTATAAGGTGCTTTACACCGACATTTTCGGAAACCGAGTTTCCGCCCCATGAGCCGCACCCGAGGGTGAGGGAGG
>URZD01000055.1 GCA_900552305.1 uncultured Eubacteriales bacterium | reverse complement strand
AACCGCGAGATAACATTTAAATTTGACCGTTTCAGGCTCGGATATTTCGGTCCCGCAGTGAGTTATGACCTTGTAAACTGGCGCTGGCTTGACAGCGTTGACGGAGATTCGTTTACATATCGCTTTTCAAAGGACGAAACCAAAGTATATTTCGCACATCATATGCTATACCACCCAAACAGGTTTACCGAATTTGCGGAAAAGTACGGAATCACCGTCAAAGAGCTTTGCAAGGGCTACAAGGGCAGCAGCGTTCCTTGTGCGGAAATCGGCAGCGGCAGCAAAACCGTAATTCTGACCGCGCGTCACCATGCTTGTGAATCTACGGGAAACTATGTAATGGAGGGTGTTTTGGATGAGCTGACCCGCAATCCCATACCTGACACAAAAATATTTTGCGTTCCGTTCGTTGATTACGAAGGTGTTATCCGCGGCGACCAGGGCAAGGCACGGCAGCCGCACGACCATAACCGCGACTATGACGCACAGGGAAAGCATGACTCAATTTATCCCGAATGTATGGCAATAATGGATTATGCGCGAAAAAACGGCTGTTGGTTTGGCTTTGACTTCCACTCGCCGTGGCACATAGGCAACGAGAACGACAATGTGTTCATAGTCCAAAACAGTATCGAAAAGCTGCCGAGGCTGAACAGATTCGGCAAACTGCTTGAAGAATCCATGACCGGGGACTCTTTTAAATACGAGCATAAAAACGATTATCCGCCCGAAACAGGGTGGAACAACGCCGGGAATCAGTTTGCGATTTTTATGACAGAGCGTGCGGAGAACGATATTGCCTTCACTCTTGAAACCGCATATTTCGGCACGGCTGAAAACAGGGCGGATAACAAAAGCCTGACGGAGCTTGGACGCTGCTTTGCGACGGCTCTGAAAAAATATATCGGGAGTGAAGCATAAAATGAAAAATGTTGAATACAAAACCGACCTTTGCATTATCGGCGGCGGTATGGCGGGACTTTGCTGCGGAATAGCCGCGGCAAGGCACGGCATAAGAGTTGTGCTTATACACGACCGCCCGGTGCTTGGCGGAAATGCGTCAAGCGAAATCCGTATGTGGATATGCGGCTCACACGGAAAGGATAACCGCGAAACAGGGATTATCGAGGAAATTATGCTCGAAAACTTCTATCAGAACACGGCTCTTAAATTTCCGATTTGGGACAGCGTGCTTTACGAAAAGGCTATAGCAGAGGAAAACCTCACTCTGCTGCTCAATTCAAGCTGCCTTGACTGCACAATGAACGGCAGCTCTATTGAAAGCGTAAAGGCGTGGCAGTCGAATGCGGAGACGTTTCATATTGTACGCGCAAGGTATTTTGCCGACTGCTCGGGGGATTCGGTTTTGTCGACCCTTTCCGGAGCGAAATATATGTACGGCAGAGAGGCAAAGAGCGACTTTGGCGAAACCATTCCGCCGGATAAGGCAGACAAAAAGACAATGGGCATGAGCTGTCTTTTTCAGATTCGGGAAACAGACCACCCGGTGCGGTTTACGCCGCCCAAGTGGGCGTACAAGTATGAGTCGGACGCGGATTTGCCTTTTAAAGACCATGACAGGGACAACAATTTCTGGTGGATAGAGGTCGGCGGCGAATGGGACTGTATTCACGATACCGACCGCTGCCGCGACGAGCTTTTAAAGATTTGCTACGGCGTCTGGGATCATATGAAGAACTACGGTGATCACGGCGTTGAAAACTGGGAGCTTGAATGGATAGGGTTTCTGCCGGGCAAGCGCGAAAGCAGGCGCTATGTCGGAAAATACATTGTGACGCAAAATGATGTGGAGTCGGGCGGAAGGTTTGAAGATGCGGTAGCCTACGGCGGCTGGAGCATGGACGACCACTTTCCTCAGGGATTTTATTACAAAGATGGGCATCCGACAATCTACCACCCCGCCCCCGCGCCTTGGGGACTGCCGCTTAGGTGCATGATTTCGGAGAATATAGAAAATCTGTGCTTTGCGGGACGAAACATAAGCGTAACGCACGCCGCGCTCAGCTCGTCAAGAGTAATGGCAACCTGCGCGGTTTTGGGTCAGGCTCTCGGCACGTCGGTTTCCTATGCCGTCCGCGACAATGCAGCATTGGAAAACGTGGATATTAAAAAGCTGCAGCAGACATTGGCAGAGGACGACTGCTTTATTCCGAGGTACAAACGAGAGCTGCCGCGGCTTACACGTGCGGCGGCTTGCAGCGCCGAGGTTGTAAGAAACGGCACGGAGCGCGGCGAGCAGAACTGTTGGGTCGGTAAAAAGGGGGATATTATAGAATACGAATTTGATTCCGACACCGAAATAAGCGGCATAAGGCTTGTTTTTGACAGCGATTTGAACCGTGACTATCATAATATGCCGTGCAGCTATCCGTTGGTGCAAACAAAATTCAAACTGCCCGAAACGCTTATTAAAGAATATAAAATAGAAATAATATCTGAAAACGGAGCAGTTGAATCATTGTATATTGACGATAATCATCAGCGGTTTGTAAAGCATAAAATAAACCGAAAGGCGAATAAAATTCGGTTTGTTCCGATAAAATCATGGGGATGCGATGAGCTAAGACTGTTTGATTTTGAAATTTGCTGACGGCTGCATTTTAACGTTACAAAGGGCGCGAATGAAAATCCGCGCCCTTTGTAATATCGCACCCGCACATTATTTCGGGCGTTACGCCAAGTCCTTAAAAGCAGCCGTTATCCGTCTGCGCCATTTTATATGCAATGCGGCACGCACGGTTATATGCCTCGGTAAAATACCGTTCAATGGGCATTTCGCCGTAGGCATCGTTTTCGTGACGGTTTGGTTTTGAGCGGATATTAAGCTCAAAGTTTATGTATTCCTGCTTTTTCGCCTTTTTCATTCTTGCAACGTTATAGTCCCAATCGGCTATGCCGTCAAACGGGAGCAGGTGCAAATCGTCTGTCCAGTAGGTTTTGCCGTCAAAACGGCTTATTCCGAGGTTGTCGTTGAGGTGGGTCATATTCAGCCTGTCGCCGAAGCTCGCCAGCAAATCCATACTGTGGTTGTAGCACATTTCATGCCCCGAATCCCAACAGAAGCCTATGTTACCGTTGCCGTCAAAGTGTTCCATAAGCGCAAACAAAAGCTCGTCGCCCTCGGTGTTTTCAAAGGCGATTTTTACTCCGTATTCCTCCGCCTTTTTCACCAGCTTGCCAAAGTTTTCAAAACCTTCGCTGTTCGGTGCGGGAATGTTGTCGAAACCCATCCATACATGAACTACCATAACCGGAATACTATATTGCTTGCAGGTTTCAAGCGATAAAAACAGCTTTCTCAGAGCCTCCTCCGAGTCGTCTGTATCAGCCGACCACATCTTTGCCGCAACGTCAAAGGGTCCGTGCAGCGATTGGATTGCAAGTCCGCTCTCCCTTGCCGCTTCTGCCGTTTCCGCAAAATCGTCATTTTCCTCCCATTCGGGCGAAACCGCGTCAAACCCTGTCCGACCGACAAGACGCACAAGCTCCGGAACGGGAACGCCGTATGAGTTTGAAACAGAAATCCCTGTTTTTTGTTTCCACATAGCAATATCTCCTTATTTATTGTTTCTGTTTGAGAGTGTTTCACGCACAGTTTTCAATATAAAAAGGGTCTGAACATAGCATAATGCCCAAACCCCAAATGTCACAGATGTTTATTCGCAGTCGCAGTCATCATTACAGTCAAAATCAAACTCGATTTCCGTACCGCAGTTCGGGCATACAACCTCGCCCTCCATAAGATCGTCGTCGGTAACGCATATATCTTCGCCGCACTCCTGACATCTTATGCTAAACTCGTTATCATCATCGTCATCGTAGTCGTCATCATAAAATTCGTCAAATACCTCGTTGCCGATAACCTCGATTTCCTCGTCCATATCATCAATTTTGTCAGCTATAAAGCCCTGCTCGTTATCGATTGCATTTATCTCCGCCGCAGCGTCGTTCAGAAAATCAATGATTTCCGAAAGAAGTCTGCCCTCGTTGGTTTCCTTATCAAGCTTCATACCCTCCGCAAGTCCCTTCAGATATGCCGCGCGGTTTGTTAATTCTGACATTGTAATGCCTCCTTATTATTTATGTATTTATTTCAAATCTATTCTACCACACTTTTTCCGAATAGTAAAGAAAAATTTCACTGTTTCATATTGTTTTCTTTGGCTATATGTGCGGCGTATCTGCCCGGCGGCATTCCCACAATCTTTTTAAAGCTGCGGATAAAGTTTGCATAATCGCAAAAACCGCATAGCCGCGCCGTTTCGCCCACGCTGCAACCCACACTGAGCCGTTTTTTTGCTTCCGCTATCCGCTTCGACTGTATATATTTTGTAACGGTCGTGCCGAGGTGCCGTTTGAACAGCCGACACAACTCGTTTACCGAAACATACGAATGTTTTGCAACAATCTCCAAAGAAAGCTGCCCCGCAAAATTCTCATTTATGTACCTTAACGCGGTTTCTACCGTTTTGTTGCCGTAGCATACCGTATTGTCATGCCTTAGGTTTTTCTCGCGGAAAATCCTGTTAAGGAACACAATCATCTCCAGCGCCCTCGCATTTTTTATTACATCATCGCCATAGCCGTTGTCCGTTTGCAGAGCGCCAATAAGCTCCGACATATATCCAAGCTCGCTCGCCGAAAGCGTCAGCTTCTGCGATATTCCGCTGCCGCGCGTGAAAAACGCGTAGGACAAATCGGTGCTTTCGGTCGAATGTCCGTAAAGGAACGCGGGATGTACCTGCATGACAAAACGCTTGAAGTCCCTGTCGTCAGCCATAATTTTGTGAGCCTCAAACGGATTGAGCAGAAACAGCGTACCGTCCCCGACGTCAAAAACGCGGTCATCTATAAAAAATGTCTTTCCTCCCGAAAAACAGAGCAGCACCTCGCAGCACTCATGAACATGGATGTCGGTTGCAATGCCGTCTGCATCGTGATAAAAGCATCCGAAGGTTTTTGTTCTGACCGCGTTCTCTATTGCCGCCGCACAGCTTTCAAAAAAAAACTCCAATTTCCGCACCCCCAATCCGATATAACACGGACAAATAAAAATAAAATTCGCCGCTTACCCGAATATTTTACCATTTTTCCGCCCGTTTTGCAAGCATATTTTAAAAGTAAAAAACCGTTTTTCAAAAAACTGAACTTTTATCACTTACGGCGTAAAAAATGTGAATTTCGCTATGCTCAAACCCGCGGCGCTGCCGCGCGTTATAGGCTTGTACGCTGCCGCTCGCTGTCGGGCGTTCTTCCGTATACGCGCTTGTACATTTTACAAAAATAGCTTGTATCGTTAAAACCGCACGCCGCGGCAACCGCTTTCAGTTTCATGCACGGGTCGATTTTCAGCATTGTCCTTGCGTGATCCAGACGTATCTTTGTGAGCATTTCAAATATTGTCATTCCGTACCTTGCCGAAAAATCGCGGCACAGCTTTGCTTTGGAATACGGATAAAACTCCATGATGTCGGCAAGCGCAAGCGGCTTTCCGAAGCTTGCTTCTATATAATCGCGTACAAGCTCGGTCGGCGTCCGTTCCTTTTTCAACGCCTCGACAAAAAACGCTGCCACAGTGCAGTATGTGTTCGCGGAAAGCAGCGCGGAATCCGTCATACTCTCCGTCCCGTCGTAAAGCTCCTTTATTTGCAGCAGGGACAGCTCAAAGTTTTTGTCCTTGTGCACACCGCCGTTTTTTACTCCGTAATGCTCAAAAATACTGCGGCACAGCTCGCCGTCAAAGCCGAGAAACGTAGTCCTGAAACCGGCATCTCCGCTGTATGAATGTGCCACACCCTTGGACAGAAAAAACATATCCCCGCGTTCAAGCATAGAACGGCTGCCGTCAATGCTTATACTGCCGCTCCCGCCCGAAACGACGAAAATCTGCTCCATATCAACACCAAGTGGGCGGTTTATATCATCCTGCTCAAAATCAAATCCCACAGTAACCGGATATATCGGAAACAGTTTTTTTTCATTAAAGGTATAGGTTTTCATAGCTCCTCCGTGCCTGTAATATAATTATATAATTTCAACAATAATTATATTGATAAGCCTTTATTTATATGATATAGTTATATCATAATACGAATACAAAGTCAAGCGGTATAAAAATTTATTGTAGGAGATGTTTTAAAAAATGAAAAAGGTATGTATTTCAAAGGACTGGACATTTTCGTGTCCCGAGATTCAAGGAAAACAAAGCGTTGACCTTCCTCACGATTATGTTATAGGTCTTAAAAGAGACGCCGCCGCACCGGGCGGTCCGAGCATAGGCTTTTTTACCGGGACAAGGGGAGCCTATACAAAGTATATGCAATTCGGGGACGAAAAGCACATGATTCTCGATATTGACGGCGCGTATATGTGCGCAAGGATTTATCTTAACGATAACCTTTTGGATATGCACCCGTATGGTTATACGCCGTACCTCGTTGACCTTTCGGACAAGGCATGGCGCGGCATGAGCAACAAGCTCAGCATCGACGTATCGCACCTTCAGCCGTCATCGCGCTGGTACTCCGGCTCGGGCATTTACCGCGATGTTTATTTGTGGACGGGCGGCAGCGTAAGGATTGAGCCGTGGGATATGTTTGTAACCACAAAGGAGCTGCGCGGCGACAGCGCGGCAATCAATGCGAACATGACCGTCAGTGCGGATTCTGACTGTGATGTAAAATTAACAGTTAAGGCTCTTGACGCAGACGGCATATGCGTTGCGGAAAAGAGCGTTGAGCTTGGCGCAAAGACGGGTAAAAACGGCTGCGATGTATGCCTTGATATAAAAAATCCAAAACTGTGGAGCTGTGACACACCGTATCTGTACACGCTCTGTACCGAGGTACGGGCGAACGGTCAAATTGAGGACACTGCGGAGGTAACCTTCGGTATACGCACGATTTCGTTTGACGCGAAAAACGGGTTCCTTCTGAACGGTGAGCCGACAAAGCTCCGCGGCGGCTGTATTCATCATGATCACGGAGTCCTCGGCAGTGCGGAATTCCCCGCGGCGATACACCGCAAAATCAGCCTGCTTAAAAGCGTCGGTTACAACGCGGTAAGAATCGCGCACAATCCGCCGTCCCTTGCACTTTTGGAGGTCTGCGACAGACTTGGAATGTTGGTTATGGACGAGGCGTTTGATATGTGGAATGTACCGAAATCAAACCTTGACTACAGTCTGTGGTTCCGCGATTGGTGGCAGAGAGATATAAGCTACATGGTGCTGCGCGACAGAAACCACCCGTGCGTGATTTCATACTCAATCGGAAACGAAATTCCGGAGCGCGACGGCAGCTCGGACGGCGCAGAGTGGTCGGAAAAGCTGGCAAACGCAATAAGAGAATATGATAACACAAGAGCGGTTACGTCCGGAGTTTGCTGCATATGGTTTGGAATCGACAAGGACGCGCCTGTGGATTACAAAGTCGCCAGAATGGGCGGTTTTGACGATGTAGGAAACGGCACGGTCAAGTCTTCTTGGGGAAAGCGTACGGAAGCATATATGAAACCGCTTGACATTGTGGGATATAACTATCTGTTTGAAAGATACGCAAACGACGCGGGCGAATACCCCGACCGTGTAATATGGGGCTCGGAAACTCACGCAATCAACTTCTACGATTCGTGGAAGGCTGTGCTTGAAAATCCGAACGTCATAGGGGATTTTACATGGACGGCATACGATAACCTCGGCGAGGTCGGCACGGGTCGCTACGAATGGGCGGAGGAAGGCTTTGTCAATACTATCTCGTTCGGCGATTTTCCGTGGAGGAGCTGCTATCAGGGCGACTTTGACCTGTGCGGCTATCGCAGACCGCAGTCGTATTTCAGAGAGGCAATATGGAAGGGCGACACAGAGCCGCATATTTTCACAACCCACCCAAGACATAACGGCGACGATTTCAGCGGAACGGGCTGGCACTGGTACGATGTTGCCGACACATGGACGTTCGGCGATGAATACATAGGCAAGATGGTTAAAACGGACGTATACACAACCGCCGATGAAATAATATTCATTCTGAACGGTACAGAGGTATGTCGTGCGACGCCCGAAAAAGGCATAGCAACCGCATTTATCCCCTACGAAAAGGGCGAGCTTACGGCGGTTGCGGTAAACGGCGGCAAGCGCGGTAAGAGCCTTACGCTGAAAACCGCTGGCGAGGCATACAAAATCCGCGTTGTGTCGGAAAAGCCGCAGATAGCTGCGGATAACCGCGACCTTTGCTACTTTGACATTTTTATCGAGGACGAAAACGGTAACAGGATAACCGACGCCGAAACCGAAATCAAATGCGAGATATACGGCGGCGAGCTGCTCGGCGTTTGCAGCGGGAATCCGAAGAATGACGACCGCTACGGCTCCGCCTGCTGCCATACCTACGAGGGCAGAGCTATTGCGATTGCCCGCAGCGACAATGATGGCGATTTAAAAATCCGCGTAACAGCAGAAGGTCTTAAAGGCGGCGTAGGAAATATAGTTAAAGTAATTAAATAGGAAATATAAAAAATCCAAACTGCAAAAAACAAATATTATTTCTATATATATAAAAACGCAGGGAGAGTAAAAGCCGGCTTTTACTCTCCCTGTTTTATTTCTGATTATTTTTACAGCGTACTGTAAAGCGAATACAGTTTTGCATATTCTCCGTCCTTTGCTATAAGCTCGGCGTGCGTACCCTCCTCCGCTATGCCGTCGGAGGTAAGCACGATTATGCGCGTTGCGTTGCGGATTGTGGTAAGACGGTGCGCAATGGTAAACGTGGTCCTGCCCTTTGAAAGACATTCAAGCGAGCGCTGGACAATAAGCTCGCTTTCGTTGTCCAGTGCGGAGGTAGCCTCGTCAAGAATAAGAATCGGCGGGTTTTTAAGGAACAGCCGCGCGATTGAGATACGCTGCTTTTGTCCGCCCGACAGCTTGAGTCCGCGTTCTCCGACATATGTGTCATAGCCGTTTTCAAGTCCGCATATGAACTCATGCGCGCCCGCCGCCTTTGCGGCGGCAACAACCTCCTCGCGCGCCGCGTTCGGTTTGCCGTAGCTGATGTTTTCATATACCGTTCCGCTGAACAGATAGACATCCTGCTGCACCATACCTATATTATCGCGGAGCGATTTTAATGTAAGCTTTTTTATATCGTGACCGTCAACGCGGATTGTGCCGTCTGTCAGGTCGTAAAACCTCGGTATAAGGTTGCAGAGTGTGGTTTTTCCGCCGCCGGACGGACCGACAACCGCAATGTTTTCGCCCGGACTGACATGAAGGCTAAGGTGGCTCAAAACGTCATTGCCGTTGTCGTTGTAACGGAAGCTGACGTTGTCAAAGTCTATTTTGCCGACCGCGCAGCCAAGCTCCTCTGCATCGGGCGCGTCGGCAATATCCACAGGCTCGTCCATAATCTCAAAAAATCTTTCTATGCCCGTTATGCCGCGCTGGAACTGCTCGGTGAACTCCACTATCTTGCGTATGGACGCTATAAGCGTTTGGATATAGAGCAGATATGCAATCAGGTCGGCGGAATTTATCTTTCCGTGGAGCATAAACGCAGAGCCCGCGACAATTACCGCGACATACATAACTCCGTCAAAAAACCTTGTACAAGACTGAAAAAGCGCCATGTATTTGTACGCGTGCTTTTTTGCAAGAAAGAAGGTTTTGTTGCCCTCGGCAAATTTTTCGCGTTCAATATCCTCATTCGCAAAGCTCTTTACAACGCGCATACCGAGAAGGCTGTCCTCCAGCTCCGCGTTCAGCTCGCCTATCTGAAAACGCTGCTCCTTGAACGCCTGTTTCATTTTCTTTCTGAACAGAATTGCGGAAAGCAGCATCAGCGGAAGGAGCAGAAACAGAATCACCGTAAGAAGAATATTGATTCTGCCCAGGATAACAAACGCACCGATAATCTTGATTGCGGCGATAAAAAGCTCCTCCGGGCAGTGGTGCGAAAACTCGGTAATGTCAAACAGGTCGCTTGTCATTCTGGACATAATCTGACCTATTTTGGTATTGTCAAAGTAGCGGAACGAGAGCTTTTCAAGGTGGTCAAACAGGTCGCGGCGCATATCGGTTTCAAGCCGCGCGCCCATGACGTGACCCACGTCCGCCATATAGTAGTTTGCAACCGTGTCGACAATTCTCAAAAACAGATACGCACCGCCGAGCCGCAGCACGGTTGACATAAGCAAAAGCTGCTCGTTTTTCAGTGCAACGTTGGTTATGTACCGAACTATGAGCGGAAATATAAGCTCGCACACCGTCGAAAGTGACGCGCAGAACAGGTCAATCAGAATGATACCTATATACGGTCGGTAGTATTTTGTAAATCTTTTAATCATTTTTCACCTTCACTTTCCAAGCCGCACAGAGATTGAATATAGCGCTATTCACAGCCGAACTTTACCTTTTCGGACGGGTCGGATTATTCCCCTTCGCCACATCCCTGTGCTTTTAAACAGCCAAGCCGTGGCCCAATGAAAACACGTTTGGGACACGGCTGAAAATAATTCTAAATTGTTATTGTCTATTTAGCATACTCACCTAAAGGAAATAGGAAAAAATGTTTCAGAATGAATAAACCGAGCCCGAAGGCGTACGAGTGTACTCCGAGCGGCGAGGTTTATTTATAGCAAAAGGGCAATTACAATAAAGAAATTCAAACGAAATAAATTTTTCTGCCACTACATAAATATCATTGCTTTTTCACTAACAAAATTGTCCTTTTACGGTCTGAGCATTTTTTTCATTTCCAATGGCGCACGGAAGTTAAACGCGGTATGGTTTAAACGGGCAAAACGGTAAATCCGCTGCTTTAAAGCAATTAGCAATGCACCGTAAATCCGTTTTTCCGCAAAATACTTGCCCCGTTTAAACTCCTTGACCCTGTAAGCAAAAAAATTATTATATTTTTGTTTTCGGCGGACGAAGTAAGGCTGTCGCCTTACAAGGACAACGATTCAAAAAGATGATGATTTTTTAATTACAGGGCATACCGATTTTAACTTCCGTGTGCCTATTTTACTTCGTTTACACTTATTACCTCACCCGTGGTCTTTGCGTATTTGGAGTTGATTAAATACTTTGAGCCTGCGGTAATCATCTGATTTGACGATGTATAATATCCCGAGGCGTTCACGCTGCCGTCAACGCGGACGGTTACCGTTACGTCAAATTTGTCGGGTACGTTCACACTTACAATCTCGCCGTTTGCAAGAATGCGGTCGGCAACCGCCTCAACCGCCTCTGCCGAAACGATGTCGCCCATATATTCCTTTGTGGTATCGTTGTAAATTGGACTCTTATGGCTGAGCGCGTCAACGCTTCCCTGCCGTACCTCGC
>URZD01000054.1 GCA_900552305.1 uncultured Eubacteriales bacterium | reverse complement strand
CAGTCCTCCATGCTCACTGCAGTTTGGTTATTCCAAATGCCTAATCGTTGCCCGGTTGCCACAGATATTTTTCAATGTCAACGGTATCATCACCGCGAACCTCAACGCCCTCGCCTTCAAGCAGAATCCGCTGCGCCTCCGACCCTCCGAAGGCAAACCGCGGCGCAAGACCTCCGTATCTGTTTACCACTCTGTGACACGGAATCTCGCCCGGGCGCGGATTAAAGTGCAGCGCATATCCAACCGCTCTTGACGCGCGCGGGGAGCCGCACAGAAACGCTATTTGTCCGTAGGTCGCAACCTTACCCTTTGGAATCTTTACAACCTGTTCATATACCTTATCGTAAAAGCTCATCAAGCGCTCCTCCTGAAAAATTTTTATTTAGCCGAAAGCAGAAATTTACACTCCTGTTTTGACAGACGGATTTTTAGTTTGCCCTGTGTTAAAATACCCGGCAACCCGAAATGCCTTTCAGGCAAGCTTGAGCTGCTCCTTTTCGGCTATGCTCACGGAAATCGAAACCCGATATGCCTAATATGTCAAAAAACGGGCGCCGTTATACACAGCGCCCCGTTTTGCGGAATAACCTATTTTATTACCTTTTTCTCAACCTCGTCGCTGAGTATATCTATAAATTCGCCGAGCGGCATCATACCCTTGTCGCCCTCCTTGCGGCAGCGAACAGAAACAGCCTTCTCGCCCTGCTCCTTCTCGCCGACAATAAGCATATACGGTATCTTTTCAAGCTGAGCGCTGCGGATTTTGTAACCGATTTTCTCGCTGCGGTCGTCAACCTCAACGCGGAATCCCTTGTTCTTCAGCTCATAGTAAACGCTGTCGGCATATTCTTTGTAGTGATCCGAAATCGGAAGAATTTTTACCTGAGTCGGCGCAAGCCATGCCGGAAACGCGCCCGCATACTTCTCTATAAGCAACGCGAGCGTTCTTTCATAGCAGCCGATTGACGTTCTGTGAATGATATACGGATTCTTCTTTGAGCCGTCCGCGTCCGTATACTCCATGCCGAACTGCTTTGCAAGCATCTGGTCAACCTGTATCGTAATCAGAGTGTCCTCCTTGCCGTATACGTTTTTAATCTGAATATCCAGCTTAGGTCCGTAGAACGCCGCCTCGCCTATGCCGATTTTGTACGGTATTTCAAGATGGTCAAGGATTTTCTGCATTGTTCCCTGCGCCTCTGCCCACTGCTCCGGCGTTCCGATATATTTTTCGCTGTCGTTCGGATCCCACTGTGAGAATCTGTATGATACGTCCTCATAAAGTCCGAGTGTTTTCAGCATATATATTGCCATTTCAAGGCACTTGCGGAACTCGTCCTCCAACTGGTCGGGGCGGCACATAAGGTGTCCCTCGGAAATCGTGAACTGTCTTACTCGGATAAGTCCGTGCATCTCGCCGGACGCCTCGTTTCTGAACAGCGTTGACGTTTCGCCGTAACGCAGCGGAAGGTCGCGGTAGCTGCGCATCTCGTTGAGGTATGCCTGATACTGGAACGGACAGGTCATCGGACGCAGCGCAAATACCTCTTTGTCCTTCTCCTCATCGCCGAGTACAAACATTCCGTCAAGATAGTGATCCCAGTGTCCCGAGATTTTGTAAAGGTCGCTTTTTGCCATGTACGGCGTTTTTGTACGCATCCAGCCGTTTGCGTCCTCGGTGTCCTCCACAAATCTTGAAAGTATCTGGAAAATCTTTGCGCCCTTTGGCAAAAGAATCGGAAGTCCCTGACCGATGTAATCAACCGTTGTGAATATTCCAAGCTCACGGCCGAGCTTGTTATGATCTCTCTTTTTTGCCTCCTCAAGCATTTCAAGGTGCGCGTCAAGCTCCGACTTCTTCGGGAATGCCGTGCCGTAGATTCTTGTCAGCATTTTGTTTTTCTCGTTGCCGCGCCAGTATGCTCCCGCCGTGTACTGCAACTTTACCGCCTTGAGCCTGCCCGTGGACATAAGGTGCGGTCCCGCGCAGAGGTCTGTGAAATCGCCCTGCTTATAGAACGAGATAACCGCGTCCTCCGGCAAATCCTCTATCAGCTCAACCTTGTACGGCTCGTTCTTTTCCTTCATCAGCGCAATCGCGTCCGCCCTCGGAAGTTCAAAACGCTCCAAAGTCTCGTCCTCTTTGATTATCTTGCGCATCTCGTCCTCAATCTTGCCGAGGTCGTCATTTGTTATCGGTGTTTCAAAATCAAAATCATAGTAAAAACCGTCATCAATAGCCGGACCTATTGCCAGCTTTGCGTTCGGATAAATCCTCTTTACCGCCTGTGCCAAAACGTGCGACGCGGTGTGTCTGTAGGTTTTCCTGCCGTCCTCGTCCTCGAAGGTCAGAAAGGTCACGGTACAGTCGTTCTCCGGGGTGTAGGTCATCTCGTGCGTGGTGCCGTCAACCTGTCCTGCCAGCGCAGTTCGTGCCAGACCCTCGCTTATCGACCTTGCCATTTCCAAAAGACTTGTTCCGTTTTCAAACTCTTTGGCGTCTCCGCCCTTAAATGTCACTTTTAACATAGTGTTCTTCCTTCCTTCTTTCTACTATATATACACGGCGCGGTCCGCACCGGTACACACCCTTTAATTTTTCCTGTTTATAAGATATTCGGCAAGCTCAATCAAAAACCCTGCTTTTTCACCGAAATATTTTATACTTTCGATTGCAAAGTCCGTTGCCTCGTCAAGTTTTTTTCTTGCACCCTCGATTCCGTAATGGGTAACATAGGTTGTTTTGCCGTTTTCACTGTCGCTGCCGACCGGCTTTCCCAGTGTTTCCGTACTGCTTGTAAAATCAAGAATATCGTCCTTTATCTGGAACGCAAGTCCTATGCCGTCCGCGTACTCTCCGATTTTTTTCAGCTCGGCGGAATCCGCGCCCGCCGCATAGGCTCCCGCCTCCGCGGCAAGATGTATCAGCGCGCCCGTCTTGCGGCGGTGCATATACACAAGCGTGTCAATCCCCACGTCATCTCTGCCCTCGCAGGCAAGGTCAACCACCTGTCCGCCAATCATGCCGTCGCAGCCGGCATACCTCGACGCCTCGGCGATAAGGCGCAGCGCGTCCGTGTGCGACACCCTGTGATATGACTCCAAATCCGCCATGCGCCCGAAGGCGTAGGTCAAAAGTCCGTCGCCCGCAAGCAGCGCGGTCGATTCGCCGAATTTTTTGTGACAGGTCGGCTTTCCGCGGCGCAAATCGTCATTATCCATACACGGCAAATCGTCATGTATGAGCGAATATGTATGTATGCACTCAATCGCTGTTCCGAAAAGGAGCGCGTCCTCCTCGCAGCCGCCGAGCATATCGCAGACCGCAAGCGTAAGCACGGGGCGTATACGTTTCCCTCCCGCCATAAGGCTGTAGCGCATCGCCTCGTAAACCTCGCGCTGAAGGTTGTCCGGCACAGCCGAAAGCTCGTCAAGCGCCTTGTTTATCGAATCGGTATACTGTATGAGTTTTTCCTCAAATCTCATTTTAAATCCCCCGGAATTGCGGTTTCAAACGGCTCCTCAGCCACTAAACCGTCCGCCTTTTTTATAAGTATATTTATTTTCTGCTCCGTACTGTCAAGCTGCTTTGTACACTCCTTTGTCAGTGCAACGCCGCGCTCGAAAAGTCCGAGCATTTCGTCAAGACTTACATTGCCGCTTTCAAGCGACCTTACCACCGTTTCAAGCTCCTTTAAATTTTCCTCAAAGCTATGTTTCTCAGTCGGCATATTAGTTCTCCTTTCGCTCTGCTTAATCGGGTGTACCGGAATCCGCCGCCATACCCGTGTCGGCTGCCGTATTCCCGACCTCGGCGGATATTTCGCCGTCGGAAACTCTGATTTTTACATTATCGCCCGCCTTAACCTGCTTAATTGAGCGAATCAGCGCTCCGTCAGAGGTTTTTGCAAGTGCAAAGCCGCGGCTTACCGTAGCGAGCGGACTCAGCGCCTCCAGTTTCGACGCGCTTATACCGAGAGTCTGTCTTTTTTCCGCGGCTTTAAGCAAAACCGAGTCCTCCATGCTTTTATATATATGGTCAAGATTCAGTCTTTGTTCGTCCACCATGTTCATCGGCGATGTCATGACCGGCCGCTCCGCACAGTAGCGCAGCCGCAGTCTGCCGTTCTCTATCACTCGTTTCGAGCATACCTCAATCCGCCGCTTTACGTTGTCAAACTTTGTTTCAAGTTCCTCGCGCGACGGCACGGCAAGCTCCGCCGCCGCTGACGGCGTAGGCGCGCGCATATCCGCCGCAAAGTCCGCAATGGTGAAGTCGGTTTCGTGACCCACCGCGGAGATTATCGGAATCTCGCTTGCATAAATTGCGCGGGCAACCGTTTCCTCGTTAAACGCCCACAAATCCTCAATCGAGCCGCCGCCCCTTCCGACAATCAGCACGTCCGCGCCTCGCGTTTCGTTAAAGTATTCTATTGCCGCGGAAATCTCCGCCGCGGCGTTCTCTCCCTGAACAAGCACGGGGAACAGAATTATATCCGCATACGGAAACCGCCGCGACAAAATGTTTATTATGTCGCGCACCGCGGCTCCCGTAGGTGCAGTAACAACGCCGACCCTTCGCGGGTATTTCGGCAGCGGCTTTTTGTGCGCCGCGTCAAAAATGCCTTCAAGCCGCAGCTTTTCCTTCAGCTTTTCAAACGCCGCATAAAGGTCGCCCTTTCCGTCCTGCTTCATCGAATTTATATAGAGCTGATACTGACCGTCGCGTTCATAAACCGATATGCGCCCTGAGGCTATAACCTTCATGCCGTTCTCCGGCTTAAAATCAAGACCCGCAGCCGCGCTTCTGAACATAACCGCGCGCAATACGCCCGTTTCGTCTTTAAGCGACATATACAAGTGCCCCGATGTGTGCCGCTTGAAGTTGGATATTTCACCCTTTATATTTATATCTCCGAAAACCGGAATCTGATTAAATATATCCTTTATATAAAGATTAAGCTGACTAACCGTCAGCGTCAGTTTCTCAAACATATTGTTACCGCGGCAAAATGCCGCGCCCCTTTGTGAATTAAGCGTTACGCAAAAGCAAACTCGGCTGAAATGCGTCCGTACCGCGCCGTTTTATATTGCCTGCCTTGCTCCGTTTCAACCTCTGTCACTGTTTTTTTTTACAGTTCGCTCCGGCGGGCGTTAAAACCCCGCTCCGCTCAGAATCTTGCCCAGCTCGCACACGCCGACCGCGTTGTCGCAGCTCAGCTCCGGCTCGGCAAAATACACATTCTCAACCTCCGCAAAGCAACTGCGCAGAAACGCACTAGACGAAACTCCGCCGACCATAAGGACGTTTTCCGCTCCGTATTTTTCGCGGGCCTGCATTACCGCCGCTTTTACCGATTCGGAAATACACTTCATCACGGCGTATGCCGTGCGGTCACGGTCTGCACCGTCCGCCAAAAGCCGCCTGTAGCGCGTTTCCTCGCCCGAAAAATTTATATAGCAGTCGCTGACGCAGGTTTTCACCTTCGGATTTTCGCCGCCGTACTCCATTGCAGAGTAGTCAAGATACTTTCCGCACGGAAACGGCATTCCCATTTCGACCCCAATGCGGTCAATAAACTGCCCCGCAGGGAGGTCGCGCGTTCCGCCGACAATCTCACATTCAAACCTGCCGCTTTGCGGCTTTACATACAGCAGCTCGCTTGTTCCGCCCGACAGATGAAACGAAAGGAACGGCTCGGCAAGAATACTGTACCTCTTGCACGAATATATCGCCGCCATTATATGCCCTTCCTGGTGCGACACCTCAAAAACCTCCGCACCGAGCGCGTCAGCCATAAGCATTGCGGCGGAGCGTCCCGCCGTAAACACCGGCATATAGGAGCCTTCGATATTCCTCGGCCGCGAGCTGACTGTGATATACACCTTTTCAAAGTCTTTGAAGCAGACCTTCTTTTTCAGCTCCGCGGTCAGCTCAGGCAGGTTTTTTATATGCTGAAAAAATGCGTCCGATTGCCTCAGTCCGCATTCCCCTTCCTTTACCGTAAGCATCTTTTTGAATCCAAGCGCCGCGCCGCCTTCTGTCATTGCCGCGACCGAAGTGGTGTAACAGCTTGTGTCAATGCCCACAAAAAGCTTGCCGTCATTCATATCTTTGCCGCCTGCGCCTTTATTATTTTGTCAAGCACCGCATTCACAAACGGCGCAGCCTCCTCGCCGTCGTATTTCTTCGCAAGCGATACCGCCTCGTTAAGCGAAACCATGCCCGGAATATCATCACGGCGCGTTATCTCGTACACGGCAAGCCTGAGTACCGCCGCGCAGACATATGACATACGCTGAATGGTACGGTCTGACGCGCTGTTGATTGCCGCGTCTATTTCCTCTATATTCCGCGCTGCGCCGAGGACAACGTCCTCTATATACTCCTTTTGCGTATCGGGATTGTATTCCTCGTCAAAGCGTTCAAGGATCGCGCCTATCTCCTCCGGCTGAAATCTGTATTCAAAGAGAAGTATAAACGCATACTCTCTTGCTTTTGTTCTGTTCATAATCTACCTCTGTTTTTGTTTATTCCTCTGTTTGGGTTTCCGCACCGGCAGCTTCTGTCGGCTCTGTTACCTCTGCGTTTTCCGTATCTGCGGCGGTTTCAGGCTCCGTCGTTTTTTCCGCGTCCGTATTCCCTACAGGCTTGACGTTCATGTTCACGCCGTCAATGCTGACATTAACCGCGGCAACATTCAGTCCGGTCATTGCCTCGACCTCGCTCTTAACCTTATCCTGGATTTCCCATGCGACATCGGGAATCTTTACGCCGTACTCAACGATTACGGACATATCGATTTTGACGTCGCGGTCGGTTATCTGCACCTTTACGCCCTTTGACGGATTTTTCATTCCCAAAAACTCCGCAAAGCCGCCCGTAATGGTGTTCACCATGCCGTACACACCCTCGGTACTCTTTGCCGCGATTGACGCAATCGTCGCAACAACCTCGTCCGAAATGGTAACGTGTCCGTCAGCGTCCAGCTTTGTATTTACGTTCTTTTCTTCATTTAAATCCTTACTCATATATATGACCTCCTTACTTTTTGCAGTCAAAAATATATATATTCAGTATAGCATATAAATACGAATATTACAATAGATTTTTGATTTTTTGTTGCCGCGGCGGCAAATATTTTCAAGCCGCCCGCACGGCGCTTTTCTATAAAACCTTTTCCATTCCTGTTTTCTGGACCTTAAGTCCCACTTTTTCGTAGAATTTAAGCGCGGAGTCATTCCCCGCCCACACGTTAAGAGTTACGTTATAGCAGCCGCAGACCTTTGCGTATTCAATCACATATTCGTAAAGACGGGTACCTATATGCCCGCCACGAGCCGCCGCGTCAACGCATAAATCGTCAATGTATAGAGTTTTTATATCCGTAAGCGAGGTACTGCCCTGCTTCTGCTTGTGAATACAGAACGCATAGCCGCACACATCGCCGTCCGACTCCGCAACAAAAATCGGTTTTTTGTCGTCCGCAATAATCTCCTTCAGCTCGTCATCGGTATACTTAATGCCGCCCTCGCGGAACAAATCCGGCCGTATATCGCTGTGTACCTTGTTTACCTGCAAGAGCAGCCTGTGCAGTCCCGGAATGTCGGCGTTTTCGGCACGTCTTATCTTTAAATCACTCATTGTCATTATCTCCTTTTTGCTTATTGACTCACGCCCCATATTTAAAAGTTTATCACAATTATCGCCCAAAAACAAGAATTTTTTGCCAAAACCCGCCGCTTAACGGTTTACAAAGTATTTTATATGTGGTATACTCTTAAAAGAATATTTTTTTGAGGTGGACTTTTTTGAAACTGCTTAACCAGATTTTTATCGTTTTTTGTATTTGTTTTGTCGGAGATATTATATCATATCTGCTGCCGATACCGTTCCCGGGTAGCGTTATCGCAATGGTGCTGCTTTTTATACTGCTGTGTACCGGAGCCGTGCGCAAGCGGCGCATAGAGGCGATAACCGACTTTTTGCTCAAAAATATGTCGCTAATGTTTATACCGCCTACCGTTTCGATTATAGGCTATCTTGACGTCCTCGGCGAGGTTTTTGTGCCGTTTGTGCTGATATGCCTTATAACAACCGTGCTTACATTTCTCGCAACGGCGTATTCGGTTAAGCTGGTCATATTTCTTATAAACAGAAACAAAAACGGGGAGGAAAAAATATTATGATTGCGGAATTAACCTCACGTCCGATTTTCGGCGTAACAATTTGTATTTTGGCATATATCATCGGAGTAAAAATCAAGGACAGATTTGACACACCCATTGCAAACCCTATGGTTATCGCAAGCCTTCTTATAATAGGTCTGCTCTACGCGCTCCGAATCCCGCTCGAAAGCTTTCTTGTCGGCGGAGATTTTATAACAATGATACTCGCCCCCGCAACCGCGGCGCTCGCCGTTCCTATGTTCGCGCGGATTGATATTATAAAGCGCAACCGGCTGCCGATACTGGTCGGCTGCGTGGTCGGCGCGGCTACCTCGGTAATCAGCGTGTTTGTTCTTTCGCGGCTTTTCGGACTGCCCTCGGACGTTACGGTAAGCCTTTTGCCAAAGTCGGTTACCACTGCTATCGCCTCCGAGGTTTCGGGGCAGATTGGCGGAATAGTCCCGCTGACCGTTGCGGCGGTTTGCTTTACCGGCGTGTTCGGCGCAATTATGTGTCCGTATTTCATCAAATGGTTTCACATAGACAACCCCATTGCGGCGGGACTGGCAATCGGCGCGTCATGCCACGCCCTTGGCACGTCAAAAGCGATAGAAATAGGCGAAACAGAGGGAATCATGAGCGGTATTGCAATCGGTATATGCGGTCTTGCAACTGTGTTTATGCTGATATTTTTCGGAATATAGTATGTGAAGTGTAAAAACGCGTGCTGCGGAGAGTGTGCCTTGCGGTTCGGCTTGAATCTTTAGCACGCATTTTACTGTCCCCATAAAGACACCCCGAACGGCATTAAAAACGCCCCGACTGCGCTTTGCGCGGTCGGAGCAAATTCTTTTATCTTATATTTCTTTTGTTTCTATCCTCTTGTCAATCGCAGTCACAGCCGTGCTTACAGCCACGGCAAGCACAATCCCGCCGAGAACATCCGTAGGAAAATGCGCGTACAGATACATTCTTGAAAACGCTATCAATACCGCAAGAGCTAATGCGGCAATCCCCCACCGTTTGTTGTACCTTAAAAGCAGAAACGCCGCCGTAAACGATGAGTAGGTATGTCCGGAAGGAAACGAGTAATCCGACGGTATTTTAGTAATCAACTGTACCTCATACAGCCAGCACGGCCTTGGTCTGTGAATAAGCGGCTTAATCAGCAGGTTTCCGAAAACCAACCCCGCCAAAAGTCCCGCAGCAAGCACCGCTCCGCACCGTCTGTACCTCGGTATACACAGCAAAACCGCGGCAAGTATTATCCATATTATCCCCGCATTGCCGAGCGCGGTTATCCTCGGCATAATAAAATCCGTAAACCGGCTCTCAAATATGTCGTGTATCATTTCAAGCAGCCGAAACTCCGCCGCCTCTGTTCCTAAAAGCATTATATCTCACACTCCCGTGCGCCTATTTCACCATGCTGAATATTCCGTATGAAAATGTTGACATTATTATTCCAGCGGCAATAACGCCCATAAAAATCGCGGGAACGGCATCCTTAAGCCGCATTTCAAGCATCGCGGCAACAAGCGCACCCGTCCACGCTCCCGTTCCGGGCAGAGGTATTGCAACCAAAACGAACAACCCCCAAAACTTATAGCGTTTTACGGTTTCCTGATGCTTTTCCGCCTTGCGTTCAAAGTGTCCGACCAGCGAATTTAACTTTTCGCTCTTTTTACGCAGCCAGCCGAAAATCTTTCTTATAAACAGAATAATGAACGGCACGGGAATCATGTTCCCGATAACCGACACCGCAATCGCGAGCCACAGATTTATGCCGTTTGCCGTAGCATACGGTATCGCGCCTCTCAGCTCAACCACCGGAGCCATTGATATAAGAAAGGTAAGAAAAACCTTTCCGCCGAAACTGCCAAAAAAACCTTCCACTTTTTTCTCCTTTAATAGGACGTCTGTCCCGCTATTTTATCCAAATATGCCAAACTAACCGCAGGCGTGTCAGCCGCCTGTTATACCATTACACGTTTTCATCAAATAAACAGCATAGCCTATTCGATAATTGCGCTTGCCGCCGCTTAGCCGAAAGAGAATACTCCAAACCTGCCCGAAAAAGGCATAATTTCGGCTAACCATTAAACACTATAACATATTATGGCACATTCTGTCAATTATCAGCGGTCAATGTTTATAAAATCTTAATATCTATTTTACAAAAAATATTTCCGCTCCATGCTTTTCCGCAAGCGTACGGCCCTTTTCCTCACCCAGTACAAAGCACGCCGTTGCAAGGCAGTCGGCGACACAGGCGTTTTTGCCTGAGATTGTCACTCCGCTGTAGTTTTGATTTGCCGGATAGCCGGTTTTTATATCAATTATATGATGATAGAGCTTACCCTTATATTTGAAATTTCTTTGATATGTTCCGCTTGTCACAACCGCACCGCCGTCCGTCTCCGCGATTTTACCGTACTCGCCCGTGGGCGCAAACGGAATCTGTATTCCTATCCGCCATTTTCCGTCCCTGGAATTTGGATTTTTGCCCATACAGGTCACATTTCCGCCGAGGTCGGCTATCGCCGTATTCACTCCGCACTCCCGCATCACGCGGAGCGCCTCGTCCCCCGCATAGCCCTTTGCTACGCCGCCGAGGTCGATTTTTACCCCGCCGTCATTCTTGGTTACGGTACATTTCTCGTGGTCTACGTTCAGGGCGGCATAGCCGACCCTTTTAAGGGCGTTTTTTATATCCGCCGCGGCGGGCGGCACTGGATTTTCACTTTTAAAATCCCAAAGCTCCGTCACCGGAGCGATTGTCACGTCAAAGGCTCCGTCCGTCTCGGCGGCAATTTGCTGCGCAACCGACAAAATTTCCGCCGTCGCGGCGGAAACCTTGATTTCCGTATTTGCAGCCGCGGAATTTATCCGATGCACGTCCGAGCCTTCCCTGTACATATCCGTTGCGGCGTTTATCTCCGCAAGGCGGTCAAACGCCGCCGCTACCGCCTTTTTTGCATTTTTGCCGTAGGCGGTAATGCTACATTCGGTATCAAAAAGGAATTCCGTTCCCTCATATTTTCTGCCGCCGGAATATTCATTATACCAAAGTGAAAAACATACGGTTAAAAGAATGACCGCCAAAAACAGCGGTCTTAATTTCTTCATGCTCATGATTTTTTCTTATCCTTATTTTTAGGCTTATAAATCAGAAACGGCAGATATTTTTCCATAATGCTGAATCTTGTAAGTCCGACAGCATAGCCGATAATATAGAAAATTCCCGGTATAAACATCGGCAGTATG
>URZD01000053.1 GCA_900552305.1 uncultured Eubacteriales bacterium | reverse complement strand
TGTACGGAACAGCAGCCTCGGCAATCAGCGTTTTTGCGGTAAACTACGCCTATACATATCCGTTTTTTGCGCTGGATTTTTCACTGACCGACTATCCGCTGACCTTTGTTACGATGCTGCTTGTATCAGTTATGGTAAATATGACGGCCACAAACATAAAGCACAACGCGAAGATTCGCGCACAGGTCGAAACCGGAAAGATGAAGGTCAGCCTTCTGCGCTCCATATCCCACGATATACGGACCCCGCTGACCTCAATACTCGGGTCCGCATCCACATATATGGACAATCACAACAAGCTGTCGGAGCAGGAAAAAACCCTTCTTGTTTCGGATATTCGCGATGATGCGGAATGGCTTACGCGAATAATCGAGAATGTCCTTTCGATTACCAAAATTTCAAACCCGGCTGCCTTTTTTAAAAAGAATCCGGAAATCGTGGAGGAATTTGTCGGCGAAGCGGTGCAAAAGTTCAAAAAGAACTACCCCAATATAAACGTAAAGGTTTCCGTTCCCAAAAATGTGCTTTTTGTTTCGGTTGACGTAACCCTTATCGAGCAGGTTATAATAAACATACTCCAAAATGCCGTAACCCACGGACGTACAACAACGGTGATTACGGTTTGCGTCACGGAGCACGCCAAAAGGGCGCATTTTTCGATAGCGGATAACGGCGTCGGCATAGACCGTGATATGCTTCCGAAAATTTTCAGCGGTACATCCGCACATATAAAGCACGGAACATCGGATATAACAAGGGATATAGGCATAGGTCTTTCGGTATGCAAAAGCATAATCACGGCTCACGGCGGAAAGATGCGCGCCCGCAACAGACGAAACGGCGGTGCGGTTTTTGAATTTACCCTGCCCGTTGAAAAGAACATATAAATTTTTACACCTGACCGAAAGCGAAATACCGACCTTTATAACAGAAGTACGTACTGCTCTCTTTCGTTCAAACAGAAAGGATGATTACCTATGGATGTACGTGAAAAAATTCTTATAATAGAAGATGACAAAAAAATATGTAATTATATGCGTACAGCGCTCACAGCAAACGATTACAGCGTAATATGCGCGTCAAGAGCAATGGAGGGTCTTGACATGATACGCTCCCACCGCCCCGACCTTATTATACTTGATTTGGGACTCCCGGACGCGGACGGTATGCTGATAATAAAAGAGGTACGGCGCAAAAGCACAACTCCTATCATAGTTGTTTCCGCACGTACGGATGAATCCGACAAGGTCGCGGCGCTTGACGCGGGCGCGGACGATTACATTACAAAGCCGCCCGGCGGAACATCGGAGCTGCTTGCGCGGATACGCCCCGCGCTGCGCCACAGCCGCAACTCCATTGACAACGCGGCTCTTGCAAACAACGACAGGCTGACAATCGGCGGACTGGTCATTGACCACTACAAGCACCGCGTCTATATTGACGGCGTTGACGCCGCGCTTACGCAAAACGAGTTTAAAATTGTGGCGCTTTTGGGCAAATATGCCGGCAAGGTAATGACCTATGACTACATTATAAAGCAGCTTTGGGGCAGCACGCCGAAAAACGACAATCAGATTCTGCGCGTAAACATGGCGAATATCCGCCGCAAAATCGAGAAAAACCCCGCAGAGCCGCAATACATATTTACCGAGGTCGGCATAGGCTACCGTATGCGCGACCCGGAGCAATAATTTTAAGGAGAATACATCAAAATGAATATAAAATTTACATATGAACTTATGAACAGACTGGACTTTCCCGCGGATGCCAAAAGCTATCTCGGCAGAGTTTGTGAAACGCTCACCTCCGATGAGCGCTTTCGCGGCGATATTTCAAAGGCGGAGGACTTATATTTTACCGAGCGTACCGACGACCGCGTTACGGAAATACTCAAATCGATTTCGGATTATCTGAGGATTGAAGTATGCACAATTCACTTCTGCTTTTTGCTGCTGTGTACTGACAGGCTGCGCCGTGAGTATGCACTCCGCGGTCTTGATGACGCACTTTTCTGGGACTTGATGCTTGACCTGCGCTGCAAGCTCCTTGAATGTCACAATCTTTGCGGATTGTGGGGTACGCTGGTCTTTGAATGGTTTCACCACCATTTTCTTATCGAGCTTTTTGCGCTGGGCAGATTCCAGTACATAAAAATGCCGTTTCCGTACGAAAAGTACGAATACGGCGACATATGTATAAACCGCGGCGATACCGTGTACAACTTTCATATTCCGTCCTCGGGGCCTTTCCCGCGGGATTTGCGGATAGATTCATACAAAAGAGCATTTGACTTTTTCGGCTGCAAGGAAAAAGGCTATATACCTCTTATATGTATATCATGGCTGTTATACCCCGAAAACGCGGAGCTTTTCCGCGAAGGCTCAAACCTTCTTGACTTTGTACGCGACTTTGACATAATCGGCTCGGAAAAAACGGACGCGTTTTACGATTCGTGGCGCGTATTCGGCAAGCCGTGCGACACGCCCGTAGACGAGCTGCCCGAGGACACCTCACTTATGCGCAGCTTTAAAAAACGCATGGCAGATGGCGGCAGCTTTGGCGAAGGCTGCGGAATCATCATATTTGACGGCAAAAAAATCGTGAACAAAACCGAATAAGTGTAAAACTCCGAAGGTTTAAAAACCCGATTTTAAAAGGCGGATTTTCGCCAAAACGGTGTTAAAACACTCGATAATTCTCACGCCCCGCAAAAATTACAAGCCGAAATCACGCCGATTAAGGCGGCTACGGATAATTAAATATCAGGTTATGCTTGACTAACCGGTATTTTTTGTGCTATACTCAGTTAAAATAATAACAAATACCCGCATTGAGGGAGTAGTTTGCGCAAATTTAAAAGCGTGACAAGTCAACAAACTGGCCGCAGGTCTGGCTTGTCTTAATGAACGAGACTCATGTATGGAGATTTTCAGCCATACGTGTGTCTTGTTTTTTTGACCCGCGTATGGCATAGCATACGCGGGTCATTTTTGTCGGTATAATTTATATTGGAGGTTTTTCCCGATGATGGATTTCACTGAAACAAAAGAAGCTCTGCTCAAAACGCTCGGCTGCGATCCGCAAAACGGTCTTACCGCGGAGCGCACAGAGGAAAACCGCCGCAAATTCGGCGGCAACACGCTTACGCGGCCAAAACCCGAATCCGTGCTGAAACGCATATGGGACGCGGCGACCGAGCCGATGATACTTATGCTTATCGCCGCCGGACTTATCGCACTTGCAGTGAACATTTTTCGCAGCACAACGGGCGGCGAAGCCGATTTTCTTGAATGTATCGGCGTATTTGCTGCAATTTTTCTTTCCGTTATCATAAGCGTTGTCATGGAAGGAAAAAGCGCAAAGGCGTTCGAGGCGCTTTCAGAGATCAGCAGCAACACAACGGTAAATGCAATCCGCGGCGGCGAAACGGTTATTCTTAACCGCAGCGAGGTAGCGGTCGGTGACCTGCTCCTTCTTGCAACGGGCGATAAAGTACCCGCCGACGGACGGCTGCTTGAAAGCGCCGGGCTTGCGGTTGACGAATCTATGCTGACCGGCGAGAGCCTTCCCGCGAAAAAGGACGCAAACGCCGAATTTGCCGATGAAAAGACGCCGCTTGCCGAACGCGCAAATATGCTTTACAGCGGCACATATATCACCGACGGCTTCTGCCGTATGCTTGTGACCGCGGTCGGCGACTCGACCGAGTTCGGCAAAATCGCAAAGGAGCTCGGAACAGCTGAGAAAGGCTCTACACCGCTCCAGGAAAAGCTCGCGCGGCTCGGAAAAACGATAACCGTTCTTGGCATAATCGCCGCGGCTGTAGTGTTCGCGTCCGAAATCATCTCCTTTGCCATAAGCGGCACGCTTGGCGTAGAAACAGTAACGGACGCGTTTGTCACAAGCATAGTCCTGATTGTTGCCGCCGTTCCCGAAGGGCTTCCGACCATTGTTGCGGTTTCACTTTCAATCAATATAATAAAGCTCGCAAAGCAGAACGCACTTGTCAAAAAGATGATTGCATCCGAGACGATAGGCTGTATCAATGTTATCTGTTCGGACAAAACCGGGACTCTTACCGAAAACAAAATGACGGTCGGCGCATTTTACGACACAAGCCTTCACAGCGATGCAAAGTCGCTTTTCTGCGAGTGGCTGGCGCACAATATATGCCTTAACACCACCGCCGACATTACCGCGGACGGCTCGTTTATAGGGAATCCGACCGAGTGCGCAATACTGAATTTTTACGAAAAATCCGCGGCGCGGAGCGAGAGCGGCAAGTCCTACAAAGATGAGCGAAATGACCACAACATCCTCCATGCGTTCCCATTCTCGTCCGAGCTGAAGCACATGACCACAATTTCAAGGGTTGACGGAAAGATTATCTCATATGTAAAGGGCAGCCCCGAGTGCGTCCTCCGTATGTGCGCCCTCACCGATACCGAGAGAGGCGCGGCGGAAAGCTCCATTACGGAGGTTCAGAAAAAGGCTATGCGCGTCATCGCCTTTGCTCACAAGGAGCTTGAAACGATGAAGGACTACGAGGACGAGGTCTGTCACAGCGAAATGGAAACCGACATGAGCTTTGACGGCTTTGTCGCCATATCCGACCCGCTCCGCAGCGACGTATATGACGCGATTCATTCATGCCGCAGTGCGGGAATCGCGCTCAAAATTCTGACAGGCGACAATATAGTTACCGCTACCGCGATAGCGGACGAGCTTCACCTTTTGGACAACGGAAAAATTGCAATCGAGGCGGCAAAAATTGACGAGATGAGCGATGACGAGCTTTCAGAGCGGCTGCCCGACATCGCCGTAATCGCGCGCAGCACCCCTACCGTCAAAATGCGTGTTGTAAAGCTGCTTAAAGCGGCGGGCAACGTGGTTGCGGTAACAGGGGATGGCATAAATGACGCGCCCGCGCTGAAAAATGCCGATGTAGGCATTGCAATGGGTATCTCCGGAACGGAGGTTTCCAAGGAGGCGAGCGATGTTGTGCTTTTGGACGACTCCTTTGCGACAATCGTCAAGGCGGTCGAGTGGGGACGTAACATATACGAAAACTTCAAGAGATTTATCAGCTTTCAGCTCACGGTCAACCTTGCGTCGGTAATTACGGTATTTGTTTCGATTCTGCTCGGTCTTAAAGCGCCGTTTACCGCGCTGCAGCTGCTTTGGATAAACATTATCATGGACGGTCCGCCGGCGCTGACGCTCGGACTTGAGCCGAACTATTCGGATTTGATGAACAGAAAGCCGACCGGGCGCGGCGACAACATCATATCGCGTACAATGTTTACAAGAATCGCGCTAACCGCGGTTTATATGTCGGTTATATTCCTCTGTCAGTATGTGTTCAACTTTTTGAACGTACCAAGCACCGAGGAAGGGACCGTACTTTTCACGATGTTTGTGCTGTTTCAGCTGTTTAACGCGTTCAACTGCCGCGAGCTGCATACGGAAAGCATTTTCCGCCACCTTTTAAAGAATCGGCTTATGCTGCTTATTGTCGGACTTACGTTTGTACTGCAAATTCTGATAATCCAATTCGCCGGCGCGTTCTTCGGCACAGTTCCGCTGCCGCTCGGTGTATGGATAAAGCTGTTCCTTATAGCGGCAAGCGTTGTCGTGCTTTCGGAGTTGATTAAGCTGTTTTTAAGAAAAAAAGCGTAATAAAACGCAAAGCCTTGCAGAGCTTATTATTGCTCCGCAAGGCTTTTTTATATGAATGAAATTAACTTACATCCCCTGAAGGGGATAGGAAAAAATGATTCGGTTTGTTTATAGCAAAAAGGTTTACAAAATAATGAAAATCGAATAAAATGAGATTTTCTATCTTTATAAAACAGTTAGCGTTTTCATATCTGCTGCATTTTGTGTTTCTGTCTTTTTGCAGTCCAAACTTTTTTACATCCCCTTAATAGCAGGCCTTCAATACCTCCAGTATATCCTCCGCATTCATCTGCTTATATCCGCCGCCCTTAACGGTCGACTCCGCAATCTTCGGCAGCATATCCTCCGTTGCGCCAAGCTCGCGCAGCGTCAGCGGAAGTCCGAGCATTTTTACAAATTCCTCAAGCTTTTCGATTCCTTTCTCTGCCGCCTGCTCTGCGCTCATTCCGTCCGTATTTACGCCCCATACATTCTTTGCAAAGCGTACAAATTTCTCAATTCCGTACTTACATATATATCTGTAATACGGAATCGAAATCGCCGCAAGCCCCGCTCCGTGAGCGCAATCCGTATACGCGCCCAGCTGATGCTCTATCATGTGTACCTCCCAGTCCTGCGTTTTGGAAAGTCCCGTTATCGTATTCAGTCCGATTGTCGCGCACCACATAATGTTGCTGCGCGCCTCATAGTCGGTCGGATTTTTCTCTGCAATCTCCGCACTGTGTATCAGTGAGCGCATAACGCCCTCCAGAACATAGTCTGTCGTGTTATCGTCATCGCCCGAAAAATACTGCTCCATAAGGTGCGACATAGTGTCAAAAATTCCGCTTGACATCTGATATTTCGGAACGGTAAAGGTGTATTCCGGGTTAAGCACCGAGAATTTCGGGTTTACGTTCGCCGGGAAAACTCTGCCGTTTTTCAGCATTTTTTCCTCATTGGTGATTACCGAGCCGCCGTTCATTTCCGAGCCTGTTCCCGCCATTGTCAGCACCGAGCCGACCGGCACGATTTTGTTCTCTACCGGCTCAAAGTCAACCCAGTATTTCTGCCACGGGTCGCCCTCGCAATATGCCGAAACCGAAATTCCCTTCGCACAGTCGATAACCGAGCCGCCGCCGACAGCCAGAATCAGGTCAATATTATTCTCGCGTACAAGCCGCGCCCCTTCAAGAAGCTGTGAATAAGAGGGATTGGATTTTATGCCCGCAAGCTCCGTCACGTTCTTGCCGCAGTCGCGCAAAATGCCGCAAACCTTGTCATAAAGGCCGCTTTTCTTGA
This sequence comes from uncultured Eubacteriales bacterium, assembly GCA_900552305.1. Classification (GTDB taxonomy): domain Bacteria; phylum Bacillota; class Clostridia; order Monoglobales; family Monoglobaceae; genus UMGS1494. Next base: position 4,693 of record URZD01000053.1, on the reverse strand, counting down.
CCGAGCCTTTTCCGTACATAAGCAAAACATTATCACCGTAGCTTTTAAGCTCCGTGCCGAGGTTGCCGAGCGCGTCCTTTCCGAAATAAATTTTTGTCGGATTGTAGTAGGTAAAATCAAATTTCATTTTCAAAAACCCCCTGTTTTTCAGTTGTACCGACACTGGCGTTCAAACGCTGTGTCCGCCCGCGGGAGCCGACATCGACACTGTTATTCGGCTTCCGTGTGCCTACATATATTGTATACTCCAAACCGCGGGTTTAGTCAAGGGTTTTCCGAAAAGTTCACAAAAAATTTTCTTTTTTGCGCGGTTGACAAACGCTGCACGTCAGAGTATAATTTAGGCATAGGAAAAACAATGAAGAAAGGCTGAAGACTTATGAAATATGCAGTAATTTTATGTGACGGCGCGGCGGACACTCCCGTCCCCGAGCTTGGCGGCAAAACTCCGTTGGAGGCTGCGCACAAACCGAATATAGACGCGCTTGCGTCCTGCGGCGAAATGGGAATGGTTACCACGGTTCCCGCAAACCTCCCGCCGGGCAGCGATGTTGCAAACCTTGCGGTGTTCGGCTATGACCCGCAAAAATACTACACCGGGCGCTCGCCGCTTGAAGCAATGTCGATGGGCGTGCATCTGGAGCTTACCGACACAACCTTCCGCACCAACGTCGTAACACTTTCGGACGATGAGCGCTACGAGGACAAAACCATGATCGACTACAGCTCCGACGAGATAACCACCGAGGAATCGTCACAGCTTATCGCGGCTGTCAACGAAGCTCTCCGCACCGACGAGTACGAATTTTTCAGCGGAATCAGTTACCGCCACCTTATGGTTTGGCACAACAAGAAAAACGATTTTTCGCTCACACCTCCGCACGATATATCCGACCGCAAAATCACGGACTATCTGCCGAAGGACAAGACTATTTTAAATCTTATGAAAAAGAGCTATGACATTCTGAAGGATCACCCTGTAAATCTTGACAGAATAAAGCGCGGACTTCGTCCGGCGAACTCAATCTGGATATGGGGCAACGGCACAAAGCCGAATCTTGATACATATGCGGAGAAATTCGGAATCCGCGGCGCAGTTGTTTCCGCGGTTGACCTTATAAAAGGTATCGGCGTATGCGCGGGTCTTGACGTAATCGATGTTATAGGAGCGACCGGAAATGTGCATACTAACTTTGACGGCAAGGCGGAAGCCGCAATCCGCGCTCTGCGCAGCGGCGACGATTTTGTTTACGTTCATCTGGAGGCGCCGGACGAGGCGGGTCACAGACACGAAATCGAAAACAAGGTAAAGGCTATTGAGCTGATTGACGAGAAAATTGTCGCGCCCATTGTCGCGGCGCTGAAAGCCGACGGCGAGGACTTTGCGATACTCATCATGCCCGACCATCCGACCCCGCTCGCGATAAGGACGCATACTTCCGACCCCGTGCCGTATATAATATACAGAAGCGGTAATTGCACAAACGGCTCTGTGCGGATATACTCCGAGAAAGAGGCGGCAAAAACGGGTATCGTAACCGAGCACGGCTATACGCTTATGAACAAGCTCCTCGGCAGATAGCCGCGTGTACTCACCGCGAAGGGAGACGATTTGCGGTGAAAAGCGAAATAATCTTTAAAAGAATACTTACGGCAGCAGGAATACTTACCGTGCTTTTCCTGCTGCCTTTTGCTGTCAAAATCTTTGCGCCGTTCGTACTGGCATTCATTATCGCGTCCGCCTCTCAGCCGCTTGTCAGGTTTCTTGAGCGCAGAACAAAAATAAGCCGCGGAGTCAGCTCCGCCGCTCTTGTCACGCTTATTATTTCCGTCACCACCGCGCTGATTATAGCCGCCGCCTTTAAACTCTTTTCGCAGGCGAAAAACCTTGTTCTTGCCCTGCCTGATATTGTCGATTCGCTTAATACCTCTCTTGCGGAGCTGCGCCTTAAAATCTCGGCGTATACTCACGATCTTTCGCCGGAGGTCGGCGGCTTTCTGCGCCTTGCGGAGGACGAATTATCCGAACGCCTCAATGGCATATCCGTTCCGATAAGCGAGCAGCTTATCGCCTATGCAAAGGCGGTTGCGGCGGCTCTGCCCGGCTTTTTGTTTTTTATAACGATGTTCATACTTTCGACGTTTTTCTTTATAAAGGACTATCGGCTTGTTACCAACTTTATCCGCGAGATACTGCCGAAGAAGGCGGTTTGCTCGCTGCAAAAAATAAAAGCCGTCATGTCAAAGGCGTTTTCTTCATATATAAAGGCGCAGCTGATACTTATGCTCATAACCTGTCTGCTTGTCGCCGTCTGCCTTTGGATAGTCGGAATGAAAAATCCGCTGCTGTGGGGAATTGTCTGCGGAGCGGTTGACGCGCTGCCATTTTTCGGAACGGCGGCGGGGCTTGTGCCGTGGGGGCTTATCTCGCTTATCTACGGCGACACCTACGCCTTTACCGCGCTTTTGGTAATACAGATGCTTGTCTTTACCGTGCGGCAGCTCTCCGAGCCGAAAATCGTCAGCCGTCAAATCGGACTTCATCCTCTGCTCACTCTTGTGAGCGTGTATATCGGTCTGCGCTTTTTCGGTGTTCTCGGCATGATAATTGCGCCCGCGCTGACCCTGCTCGCGGTGAATATATATGTATCTTATAAGGAATCCGCAGCCGGAGTGTGAAATGCTTATACTGCGAAAACTTTTTATAATGAGCTTTGGCAGCTTTCCTATATAAGATTTTCCGAATACAAAAAAATCGACAACCGCCGCCATTTTGGCGGGGGTTGTCGAAAAGTAGCAGCCGCGCAAAAACCGATTGATTTTTTCTTGCTGCAAAAATCAGAGGATATAACCGCGAGCTGCGACGCGCGGTCTGCACGTTTTTTACATCCCATTACTTTCCTTTTTCAACTCTTGCCACAGTAACCGCTGTCCATACCAGCGCGGCAGCAAGATAAATCACTATCAGAGCAACCCAGCCCCATGAAATCCACCACCGCGAATCCACGCTTGTGAGTGCGGGAATTATTCCGCAAACCGCCATTCTGATTTTGGCAAAGAACGCAATACACGCCGATACCACAGCGGCAGCAAGCGAGAATATCGCGTAATTTTTCGCCCTTGACGTATTCTTCAGCGTTCCCGTTTTTGCGCACGCAAAAAGCGCCGCAGCCGCAATCGCCAGAATCGCCGCAGCCGACTTCATAACCGTTGGCATCGCAAGTATCATATCCGCCGAGCCGTAGCCGGACTCAATCGCCCTAAGCAGCACTATCGCGAGTATTCCCCACGAAAGATTTATCATGTACATATTTGTTATCCGTTCTATCCTTTCGGATTTTTCACGTCTTTTTTTCTTCTTTATTTCCTGATTTGATTTAGCCACAGCCATTAAAGCCACATACCTTTCTTCATAAGTTCCGTAAATCTAAAATTCGTCTCTGAAAAACATTATAACGGGTATAATCGCGCTTGCGACCGTCTCCGTCCTCAATATCCTTTTGCCGAGTCCAACGAGGCTTATGCCGTTTTCCCTTGCATATTCCGCCTCTCTGTCGGAAAATCCGCCCTCGGGTCCGACCATAACGCTGTAGCTTGCAGCATTCGGCACAGCCGCCAAAACCCCGTGCAAGCCCTTTTCGCCGCCGTGTCCAAGCTCCTCGTACGGCAAAATCGCGACCTCCGCTTTTTGCATCATGCCGATTGCGTCCTCAAACCTCAGCGGCAGGCACACCTTTGGTATAATTCCGCGTCCGCACTGCTTTGCGGCCTCCACCGAAACCTTGTTCCAGCGCGCCGCCTTTTCCGCAGCCGCCGCAGCGTTTGCAATCTTTGTCACGCACCGCTCAGTGATAACAGGCACAATCTCGTACACGCCAAGCTCCACAGCCTTCTGAATTACCGTTTCCATTTTTCCCGCCTTAGGCAAAGCCTGAAAAAGCGTTATTTTAACCTTAGGCTCGGAAAGCGATTCGCGTTTTTCGGTAATCTCCGCAGCGCAGCGATTTTTTGAAATCTCGGTAAGCCGCGCAGTGTATTCAAAGCCGCTGCCGTCAAAAACAATCAGCTCGTCCCCGACAGACATACGAAGCGCCTTTTCGATGTGCCGCGCGTCCTCGAAAATATACGCGGTATTGCCCGCTATATTCTGCGGCTCGGTAAAAAATCTGCGCATTGCCCGTTTTCCTTTCTTCACAAAAAAGCCTTAAAAACTAAATTGACTAAACTATTTTACCATAATGAGCGCAAAATTTCAACCCTGTTTTTGAATTTTATTCAATAAATATATTTTTTTAACTTTGATTTGTAGATTTTTTTCGTTTTTTTACGTCACAGTTCAGAAATTTATCCCCTTTTCCGCAAAAACAAAGCCGCGGGCAGTTACCTGCCCGCGGTAGTTTTAAAGCGTAATACGGGAATAGGAAAAAAAGATTCAGAACGGACAAACTGAACCCGAAGGCGTTCGTCTCAGCTCGCGTTATTTCCTCCGATTTTCATCACAGATGAAAACCAATCGTCTTTACGCGGCTGCTCCTCGTTCGTCAAAAGCCGTGGCTTTTGACGATTAAGGAGAAACAGGTCTTATAAGTGATACTGATTTTCTGAATCAGTTGAACGAAAATAGACTTGTTTCGACGCCCGAGAGGTTCAGTTTGTTTGTAGCAAAAAGGTATAAATCTAAGAAAAATCGAGC
>URZD01000052.1 GCA_900552305.1 uncultured Eubacteriales bacterium | reverse complement strand
CACCTTCGGCGGCAACCCTGTTTCGTGCGCCGCAGCGGTAAACGTCATCAGCAGAATTGACAGTGCGCTTATGGCGCATATCACGGAAAAAAGCAAATACCTTGTTTCAGAACTGAAATCCATAAAAGGCATTACGGGCGTGTCCGGCATGGGATATATGCTCGGCGCAAGCGTCACGGGCGACGCGCATGAGATTGCGGCAAAATGTCTTGAAAACGGACTTCTTATCCTCACCGCAAAGGACAGGCTCCGCCTTCTTCCCGCGCTCAGCATAAGCGACGCGGAAATTGATGCGGGTCTTGAAATACTCAAAAAGGTTATGGAATAAAACGTGCCGTACGGCAGAAAGGATTTTTGAAAATGGCAAAGCACTTACTTAAACTCTCGGATTGGAGCGCACAGGAGATAATCGACGTCCTGAACATGGCGGATCAGCTAAAATACGAAAAGAAAAACGGAATTCCGCACCGCCACCTGGAGGGCAAATCCCTTGGTATGATTTTTGAAAAATCGTCTACGCGGACACGCGTTTCCTTTGAAGTCGGTATGCACGACCTCGGCGGAAACCCGCTGTTTCTCAGTTCAAACGACCTTCAGATAGGCAGGGGTGAGCCTGTTGAAGACACCGCAAGAGTTCTTTCGCGTTTCCTTGACGGCATTATGATAAGAACCTTCAAACAAGAGGAAGTCGAAGCTCTTGCAAAGTACGGCTCAATCCCGATTATCAACGGACTTACCGACTACTGTCATCCGTGTCAGGTCCTTGCCGACCTCATGACGATAAGAGAACACCTCGGCACCTTCAAGGACTTAAAGCTGTGCTTCATAGGCGACGGCAACAATATGGCAAACTCGCTTATTGTCGGCTGTATCAAGCTCGGCATAAAGTTTGCAATCGCCTGCCCGAAAGGCTTTGAGCCTGACGCTGAGCTGATGGAATGGGCAAAGGAAAACGGCGACTTCCTCTGCACCGAGTCCCCGCTGGAAGCGGCAAAGGACGCGGACGTTGTGTACACGGACGTATGGGCGTCAATGGGTCAGGAGGACGAGGCAGCCGAGCGGAAAAAGATTTTTGCAGGGTATCAGATAAACGACGAGCTTATGTCGGTATGTCACAATGGAGCAATGGTACTCCACTGTCTGCCGGCGCACCGCGGCGAGGAAATTACCGCCGAGGTATTTGAAAAGCACGCGGACGAGATATTTAACGAGGCGGAAAACCGCCTTCACGCTCAAAAAGCGGTTTTGGTAACACTTTTAAAGGATTAGTTTTTGAATTACAGAGGGTGGGTGCATTTTGCTTCCGCCCCCGATTTATGATATGAAAGGCGGTACAGCATGAAAGCATATATAATTTTGGAAGACGGTCACATATTCTGCGGTGAGCGTTTCGGTGCGGAAAAGGACGTTGTCGGCGAGCTTGTTTTCACTACCGGCATGGGCGGATATATCGAAACTCTGACCGATCCCAGCTACTACGGTCAGATTGTAATACAAACCTTCCCGCTAATCGGAAACTACGGTATGATTCCCGAGGATAAGGAAAGCGCCGGGCCCGCGCTGTTCGGATATATCGTCCGCGACCTCTGCGATTACCCGTCCAACTTCCGCTGCGAATCAACCCTCGGCGAATACCTCAAGGAGTGCGGTATTCCCGGAATCTGCGGCGTTGACACGCGCGAGCTTACAAGAATAATCCGCGAACACGGCGTAATGAACGCAAAAATCGTGAGCGAAATTCCCGCGGACAAACCGGCGGAACTGCTCAGCTACACCGTGCATGACGCGGTAAAAAGCGTAAGCTGCACAGAAAACTACACTGTTCCCGCGGTCGGCGAAAAGAAATTCTCGGTCGCACTTCTCGACCTCGGCGCAAAGGAAAACATCGCCCGCGAGCTGAGCAAACGCGGCTGTGAGGTTACGGTTTTCCCGTATGACACAGACGCGGACACTCTTTGCGGCTATGACGGAATTATGCTCTCCAACGGTCCCGGCGACCCCGCGGAAAACACCGAGGTAATAAACAACATCAAAAACATCATCGGCAGAAAGCCGGTTTTCGGAATATGTCTGGGTCATCAGCTCCTTGCCCTTGCAAGCGGAGCAAAGACGGACAAGCTCAAATACGGTCACCGCGGAGTAAATCAGCCGGTACGCAGCATGGAAAGCGGACGCGTGTTCATTTCCAGTCAGAACCACGGCTACGCGGTTATATCCGACTCGCTGCCAAAGGGCGCGCACGTCAGCTTTGAAAACGCTAACGACGGAACGTGCGAGGGCGTAGACTACCCCGAGCTTTCGGCGTTCTCGGTACAGTTCCACCCGGAGGCGTGTTCGGGACCGAAAGACACAAACTTCCTGTTTGACAGGTTTATCAATATGTTAGGAGGGGAAAAATAATGCCGTTAAATCCAAATATCAAAAAAGTTCTTGTTATCGGCTCGGGTCCTATTGTAATAGGTCAGGCAGCGGAGTTCGACTACGCGGGGGCGCAGGCGTGCCGCGTTCTTCGCGACGCGGGTCTTAACATCGTTCTTGTCAACTCCAACCCCGCAACAATCATGACCGACAAGGCAAGGGCGGACGAAATCTATCTTGAGCCGCTCCCCGCCGCAACGGTCAAGCGTATAATCGAAAAAGAGCGTCCCGACAGCCTTCTTGCCTCTCTCGGCGGTCAGACGGGTCTGACAATCGCGATGCAGCTTTCAAAGGAAGGCTTTCTCAAAAAAATGGGCGTATCCCTCATCGGAACGTGCGAGGACGCAATCGACAGAGCGGAGGACAGAGAGCTGTTTAAAGAAACCATGCTCTCGCTCGGTCAGCCTGTTATCCCTTCCGACATCGCAACGGATATAGACACCGCGCTGAAAATCGCCGAGAAAATTGGTTTCCCGGTTATCATCCGCCCGGCATTTACCCTCGGCGGTGCGGGCGGCGGCGTTGCGTATAACAAGGACGAATTTCTTACGGTTGCGCGAGGCGGTCTTGACCTCTCGCCTATTACCCAGATTCTTGTCGAGAAGTACATCTACGGCTGGAAGGAGATAGAATTCGAGGTTATGCGCGACGGCGCGGGCAACGTAATCACAGTGTGCAGCATGGAAAACTTTGACCCTGTCGGCGTACACACAGGCGACAGTATAGTTGTTGCGCCCGCGGTTACGCTCTCCGACAAGGAATACCAAATGCTGCGCAGCGCATCGCTTGATATAATTACCGCGCTCGGCATCGAGGGCGGCTGCAACTGTCAGTTTGCGCTCAATCCCGACACCTTTGAATACGCGGTAATCGAAGTAAACCCAAGAGTTTCGCGTTCCTCGGCGCTCGCCAGCAAGGCGACCGGCTACCCGATTGCAAAGGTTGCGACAAAAATCGCGCTCGGCTACACTCTTGACGAGATTAAAAACGACGTAACAGGCAAAACATTCGCCTGCTTTGAGCCGGCTCTTGACTACATCGTTGTCAAACTGCCCAAGTGGCCGTTTGACAAGTTCGTTTACGCAAAACGCACCCTCGGCACACAGATGAAGGCGACAGGCGAGGTTATGGCTATCGCGCCCACGTTTGAAATGGCGCTTATGAAGGCTGTTCGCGGCGCGGAAATCGGTCTTGACACCCTCAATATGCCGCAGCTGAAGGAGGTCAATATCGAAAAGCAGCTGAAGCAAACGGACGACCGCCGCCTGTTCACTGTATTTGAGGCTCTTAAACAGGGAATATCAATAGAGAAAATTCACGATATAACCAAAATTGACGAGTGGTTTATCGCAAAACTCCAAAAGCTCGCGGATTATGAAAAGCAACTCGAAGGCGGCAGCCTGACAAACGAAATGTATCTGCACGGTAAGCAGCTCGGCTACACTGATGCGGCAATCAAACGTATTTCCGGCTGTGATATAGAAAATCCGCGCCCCGCGGTCTATAAAATGGTTGACACCTGCGCTGCCGAGTTCGCGGCGGAAACTCCGTACTTCTACAGCACCTATGACAAGGAATGTGAAGCGCGCGAAACCGCGTCTGACGATAAAAAGATTATCGTTCTCGGCTCAGGTCCTATCCGAATCGGACAGGGTATCGAGTTCGACTATTCGTCCGTACACTGCGTATGGACGCTGAAAAAAATGGGTTATCACGTTGTTATCGTAAACAACAACCCGGAAACCGTTTCGACCGACTTTGACACGGCTGACAGACTTTACTTCGAACCGCTCACGCCGGAGGACGTTATGAACATCATCAATGTTGAAAAGCCGGAGGGCGTTGTGGTCGCATTCGGAGGTCAGACCGCAATCAAGCTGACCATGTTCCTTGACGGTATGGGCGTAAAAATCCTCGGTACCTCGGCGGAAAGTATCGATATGGCGGAGGACAGAGAGCGTTTTGACGAGCTTTTGGAACGCTTTGACATAAAACGTCCTAAGGGACTTACCGTCATGACCGCGGACGAGGCGGTCCGCGCGGCGGAAACGCTCGGTTTCCCCGTACTCCTTCGCCCCTCCTATGTAATCGGCGGTCAGAACATGATTATCGCGTACACGGACGACGACATACGCAGGTACATGAACATCATTCTTATGCAGAAGATTGACAACCCTGTTCTTGTGGACAAATATATGATGGGCAGAGAGCTGGAGGTCGATGTAATCTCGGACGGCGAGGACGTGCTTATCCCCGGCGTGCTTGAACATATCGAACGCGCGGGAATCCACAGCGGCGACTCCATTGCGGTCTACCCGCCGCAGAACACAAGCGATATGCTGCTTGAAAAGATTATCGACTGCTCGGAAAAGCTGGCTCTGTCGCTTAAAACAAAGGGGCTTATCAATATACAGTTCCTTATCTATAAAAACGAGATATACGTAATCGAGGTCAACCCCAGAGCGTCCAGAACCGTGCCGTACATCAGCAAGGTTTCGGAGGTTCCGATGATTGATATTGCAACGCGGGTTATGCAGGGCGCTCGTCTGCGCGAGCTTGGCTACGGAACAGGTCTTTACAAGCCGTCTCCGTACGTTTCGGTAAAGGTTCCCGTGTTCTCGTTTGAAAAGCTGTCCGACGTAAACTCGCTTCTCGGTCCCGAGATGAAATCGACCGGCGAGGTTCTGGGCATAGGCAAAACGCTTACCGAAGCTCTGTTCAAAGGACTTACCGCGGCGGGTTTCTGCCTGGAAAAGAAGCACGGCGGCGTATTCATCAGCGTTGACAAGCGCGAACACACTCCGCTTTTGCGGCTTGCCAAGAAGTTCTTTGACGCGGGACTGACGATTTACGCAAGTCCCGAAAACACGGCTATGATACAGTCGCTCGGCATTGAACCGATAGCGGTTGAGCATAAGGACATAATCCCTCTCCTTGAAAGCGACAAAATTGACTATATCGTCTACACCAACTCGGGCGACCCGAAGGACATCGAGGACTACATGAATATACACCGCCGCGCAATTCAGCTTTCGATTGCGTGTCTGACCTCGCTTGACACGGCGAACAGCCTTGCCGACATCATTCTCAGCCGCTTTAACGAGAATAACACGGAGCTTGTTGACATCGGTCATCTGCGCACGTCAAGGCAGAAAATCAGATTTATCAAAATGCACGGCAGCGGTGATGATTATATCTTCTTTGACAACCGCAGCGGCGAAATCACCTGCCCCGAATCGCTCAGCATAACGCTCACCGACCGCCACTTCGGCATAGGCGGCGACGGAATTGTACTGATTGAAAACTCGAGCATTGCTGACTACAAAATGCGTATTTTCAACAGCGACGGCAGCGAGGGCAAAATGGCGGGCAACAGCATCCGCTGTGTCGGAAAATACCTTTACGACAACGGACTTATCCAGAAAAAGCAGTTCACGATTGAAACCGCAAGCGGCATAAAGGAGCTGCGCGTCTACCTCTACGGCGGCAAGGTGCGAACGGTTACGGTAAACGTGGGCAAGGCGAGCCTTGACTCAAAGCTCATTCCGGTTTCCGTCGGCTCTGAAACGGTTATAGACACGCCGGTCAATATTGCGGACGGCAAATACAACATAACCTGTGTTTCGGTCGGAAATCCGCACTGTGTTGTTTTCTGTGACAGAATAGACAACATAGACATAGAGAAAATCGGACCTATGTTTGAAAACGCGCCGATTTTCCCCGAACGTATAAATACGGAGTTTGTCCGTATCGTGGATGACAGGACATTGCGTATGCGTGTATGGGAGCGCGGCAACGGCGAAACCCCAGCGTGCGGTACCGGCGCGTGCGCGGCGGTTGTTGCAGCGGTTGAAAGCGGACATTGCCTTAAAGGCGAGGATATAACCGTCCGCGTCAACGGCGGCGAGCTTACCGTAAAATACACCGATGACGCGGTGTACCTGACGGGAAATGCAAGCCTTGTATACGAAGGCGTAATTGAATATTAGACATAAAACACCTCTGTGCCGTACGGCACAGAGGTCAGACCGCTGACAAAGTCAAAGTCAGCGGTCATTTTTTTGCAAAAATGACAGATGTGCAAATTGTCCGAGACGGGAGGAATGTTTAAGTGAAAAACAAAAAACGAAAAGCCTTCGCCGTCATGTGTGGGAAGATTATAGGGATGAGGTATATGTATCCACACATACTGACGGGGGTAAGAAAATATACGCAAAACAGAAAGAGAAAATTGAACGCAGCTTTGCAGAATCAAAAGAACTGCATGGTCTGCGCTATTGCCGTATGCGCGGAAACGAAAGGATTTTTGAACAGTGCTTACTCACTGCGGCTGGGCAGAACATGAAAAGAATTGCAAATATCCTTTGGAAAAAGGATTTGCACTTTTTATCAACATGGATTAAAAATCTAATATGTATGACAAAACCCACCCGGAAAAGGTGGGTTTGTCGGTTGTCTGAGCCGAAACCCCGCCGGGTTTCGGCTGTTTTTTTACTTCCTGTGCGGCGCACTGTGCTTTACAAAGCCGCAATTCAATGTATTTTTATCTGCTCAGATAGTTATTCAGAACTATCATCGCGTCGCCGCGCGTCATTGCATCCGTCGGGTTGAAGTTTCCGCTGCCGTCGCCGCCGAACACCTTCATCGCTGTGAGTATGCTTATCGCGCCGACATTTGAATTTACATCCGCAAACGGCTTGACGTAGATACCTTCAAGGTTTGCGTATTCCTCGATTCCGAGGGCGCGTACGATAAATACCGCCGCCTGCTCGCGCGTTACCTGTGCGTCACGGTTTTCCTCGCCGCTCTTTATAACTCCGTTCATTTTCGCCTCGCGGTAAACCTCGTCGGTCGTATCGTTTATGTCAAATATGCAGTGATTAAACGTAATCAGCACAAGCCTTAGCAAATCCGACTGCTTTATTGCGGCGTCCGGGAGGAACTTGTCGCCGTCAAGCGAGATTCCGTACTTTGCAAGCGCGCGTATCGCAGCCGCCGCATAATGTCCGTCAATGTCCGTGTACTCGGCGGGAACGCGCTTTTGATAGGTCTTACCCCTGTAGTTAAGTACATCGCCGCTTACTGCATCGATTACCTGCGGAGTTTCATCATCAAAATCGTAAACAATTACAAACTCATCCGCTTTTTCAAGCTTTTCATCGCTCATCTGCTGCATATAGGTCGCGGCATACTCCGACTTTGCAAAGAGCTTATCCGCCGCCGCGTCTGCGCCGATTACATTGTCAAGCGCGGGAAATTCCTCTGTCGAATACGATACGCGATAGCTGTCAAGCTCGCCCGTGTACGTGTCAAGCGCAACGTCTATTGTGTCGAACTCTACCGCCGTACCGTTTACATATCTTGTGTAGCGCGCATAGCCGTTTTCGCTTGCTGTATCATCCTTTTTATACTCGCCTATTACGTCCGCCGCAAAATAGTTTGCAATCTCCTCCGTCTTTTTGGAAAGCTCCGCCGCGCTCTTTTCGCTCCTGTCTGTTTTAAGTTCCTTGCCGTAGCGTCTTGCCTCGATAAGTTTGCCCGTCTTTGCGTCCAGCTCAACTGACGCGTATTCAATCTCGTCGCCGCGCTTATATTCCATTGAAATATTTGCGTAATAGTTGTCCGAAAACGTATCCTTGTGTACTCTGTAATATGTCGCTTTGAAGTTCGCAATGTTCAGATACTTCATGCTTTTCAGCTTGCTTTCAAGCTCGTTTCTTGAAAGCAGTCCCTTTACGTTGTCGATTTCGGTCTGTTCCGCCTCGGTGAATGCCGCGTCCTGCGCCGCGCCCATCGACTTTTCGTTGGCGCCGCCGTTACGGTACATTATCACGTCAGGCGTGTTGATTTTCTCGACCTCGCCGCTGACCGCATTTATATAGCTGCCGCGCTCCTCCGCAGGTACGTAAACCGGCTTTATCGTCTTTTTGCCCTTTGCGTAATCGTAATACTGCCTGTAAATAAGCTTCATTCCGAGTTTTTCCTTGTATGCCTTCTCCGCCGCCGCGCGGTCTATTACGCCGTCCGCCGCCGCAAACTTTAAGCCCTCGGTATAGTTGATACCGTAGTTTGTAACCGCTGTCGCGCTCGGATTGACCGATATATTGCCCTCATTGCCGCTTACCGGAATACCGTTTTCCATTCTTTGGAGAGTGAAGTAAAAGTCGCCGTCATAAAGGCTTTCAATGTCGCTGTCCTTGCTGATAACATACTTGCCGGCAAGCTCCGGGTTGAGCTTATCCGCAAAAGCCTTTGCCTTTTTCATTGCCGCGTCCGAGCTGAGCGTTCTTTTTTTGCTTTCCGCGTCACGGTCTGAATCGTACACCGAGTAGTCGAGAATTCTGCCCTTGCCGTCCGCGCGGATATTCATGGAGGCATAATCGCCGCCGGTCACGCTCCAGTAAAAGCTGTACTCGTCACCGTTCTCGCCCTCCGATACCGCGCTGCTGAAACGGTCGTATTTTTCCGTACTGCCGATTCGCTCCTTTACCGCCGCAAGCGCCTTTTCCTGCGCCGTGTCCGCCGCAAACGCAGGCATTGCCGAAACGAGCATTGCCGCCGCTGCCGCAAGTGAAATTAGTTTTTTCATACTTTCTTCCTCCTCTTTTTTTTAGTTTCTTTATTTATAATACTTTTTAAATGCCCAAAAGGTTGCACCGCATAAAAATTTTACCATAAAATTTTTTATTTTTCAATATTGAGTGAATATTTTTTCCGCATTTAAGGAAAAATTTACTGTAGAAGAATTTTATTTCTTAAAACCCTTGAATTTTCTTTGAAAATGGTGTATACTGAATAGGATTAAAGTTTTTTGATAATACTCAGATTTTCAAAATCTGTTATTATTTATTGCTCGGGCGTTTGCACGGCGCCCCCTCAATAACAATATATAAAAGAACGGTAAAATTATGAAACGGAGGATAATTTGTGCAAAAAAGTAAAAAAATTAAAATAACGCCGCTCGGAGGTCTGCACGAAATCGGCAAAAATATGACTGTTTTTGAGTACGGCAGCGACCTCATCATTCTGGACTGCGGTCTTGCGTTCCCTGACGACGATATGCTGGGAATCGATATGGTTATACCCGATGTAACCTATCTGCAAAAGCACAAAAGCAGAATACGCGGCATTGTTCTGACACACGGTCACGAGGACCACATCGGAGCAATCCCATATGTGTTGAAGGAATTTAACGTCCCGGTTTACGGTACACGGCTTACGCTCGGAATTTTAAAAAATAAGCTTATCGAACACGGACTGCTTAACTCAACTCAGATGAATGTAATAAACCCCGGCGAGACGTTTAAGCTCGGGGAGTTTAAGATTGAGTTCATTCGCTCCAACCACAGTATCGCGGACGCGGTTGCCGTTGCGCTGCACACGCCCGCGGGTGTAATTCTGCACACGGGCGACTTCAAGATTGACTCAACGCCGATTGACGGCGAGATGATTGACCTCGGCAGGATAGGCGAGCTGGGCAAAAAGGGTGTGCTACTCCTTATGTCTGACAGCACCAATGCGGAACGCCGCGGCTATACCATGAGCGAACGCACGGTCGGTCACACGTTTGACAATATCTTTGAAAACTGCTCAAAGCGTATATTCGTCGCAACATTTGCATCCAACATACATAGGGTGCAGCAGATAATCAACGCGGCGGTCAAGTACGGCAGAAAGGTTGCGTTATCCGGCAGAAGTATGGTAAATGTGATTAACGCGGCTATTGAGCTGGGATATATGAAGATTCCCAAAAACACTCTTATAGAGCTTGACGAAATCGGCAGATACGCAAAGGATCAGCTGGTAATTGTCACCACAGGCACGCAGGGCGAGCCTATGTCCGCGCTCTCCAGAATGGCATATTCAGGTCACAAAAAGGTAAATATCGAGGCGGATGACCTTGTTATTATCTCGGCAAGTCCGATTCCGGGCAACGAAAAAACAATCTCAAACGTGATAAACGAGCTTTTGAAGCACGGCGCGGAGGTTATATACGAATCTCTCGCGGAGGTTCACGTTTCGGGTCACGCCTGCCAGGAGGAGCTTAAAATCATTCTTGCGCTTGCAAAACCGAAATATTTTATGCCGGTTCACGGCGAATACAAGCACCTGAGCCGACACAGGGACCTTGCCCTTCAAATGGGCATAAGTCCGAAAAACATCTTTATGATGGAAAACGGCAAGGTTTTGGAGGTTTCGGCAAGTCAGGCAAAGATAACCGGAACGGTACCGTCCGGCAGAGTTCTGGTTGACGGTCTTGGCGTGGGCGACGTCGGAAACATCGTTCTGCGCGACCGTAAGCACCTTGCTCAGGACGGACTTATCGTTGTCGTTCTTACAATGGAACACGAGAGCAAAACGGTTGTTGCGGGACCGGATATAATTTCCAGAGGATTTGTGTATGTGCGCGAGTCCGAGGACCTTATGGAGAGTATGCGCTTAAAAGCGGTTGAAATCGTAGACGACTGCCTTGAAAACAATACAATTGACTGGGCAACCTTAAAATCGCATATCAAAAACGAGCTTGGCTCGTTCATATTCTCGAAAACAAAAAGAAAACCCATGATACTTCCTGTAATCATGGACGTGTAAATACAATAAATAACCGTTCTTTCAGAAAACGCTGCAACGGCGCTGCGGATATTCCGCAGCTGCCATTGCAGCGTTTTTAATTTGCCCGATTGCGATTGGCAAGGGAGCTGAACTTAATCTGCCTTATATGATTGAAAAACCACACTTTTTTGAATACCCGCTCCGTAAATATCATCATGTTTTTTGGAAATGCCCCTTTAACCGTTTTCTGCCGCACGCATATAATGTGAGTAAAGGAGGTCGAATATTTTGCTTAAAATAATTATTTGTTCAATTATCTGCTTTTTTGCAGTATACGGAATTTTGCAGCTTGCAGTCAGAATTGCGGAAAGCGCGCACGAGGTCGGACTGCGCGAGCTTAGAACGCCGTACACGGTAATGCCTGTCAAAAACCGTGAGGACGATATAGAGGCGCTTGTGCGCTCCGAGGCATGGCGTATGCTTTACCAAAACCCCGAACGCCGCGTGGGCGATATTGTCGTTATCGACCTCGGCTCGGAAGACGAAACGCTGACAATACTCCGCCGTCTGTCGCGCGAATACGATTTTTTGCACCCCATGACAAAGGAACGCTACATAGAGATGCTGGAGGAGATGTAAGCCGCGCCGAACAGCCGCCTGTCGGCTGTCCGCTGTTGGCTGGTGGGTGTTTGGGGGTTCAATAGGACTG